>DEPZ01000073.1 GCA_002359025.1 Erysipelotrichaceae bacterium UBA3379
GTTACAAAATATTTCACATATTCTAACATAATATCACCTCTTCTTTATTGTAACATAGGGTTAAGGAGAAATTGTGAAAATATATATTGAAATAATATTTTAACAATTATATTATAAATATGAGGTGAAATTTCATGTATGGAATCGGTATAATGTCAGGAACATCATTAGATGGTGTTGATACAGTTCTTGTAGAAATAGAAAACTATGGGATAAATACAAAGTTAAAAGTCATTGAATATAATGAATATCCAATGCCTGCATCAACTCGTATGAAGATAAAACAAGTATGTGATGAAAAAAACTCACATGTAGATTTGATTTGTAGTTTAAATTTTGAAATTGGATATTTATTTGTTGAAGCTGTAAAGAGATTGTTAGAAAAAGCGAATTTTAACTCTTCACAACTAGATTTTATAGCAACGCATGGACAAACAATCTATCATATTCCTTTTCAAAGAGATAATCTCATTCCATCTACTTTACAAATAGGAGAACCTGCAATACTTGCTTATGAATTCAATACGACAGTTATTTCTAATTTTAGAGTCATGGATATGGCTGCAAAAGGACAAGGTGCACCTCTTGTTCCATATAGTGAATATATATTATATAGTGAAAAAGGCAAGAATATAGCATTACAAAATATAGGTGGAATCGGCAATGTGACTTTACTCAATGAAGATTTAGATATTGATCACATAGAAGCTTTTGATACTGGTCCTGGAAATATGATGATTAATGAAGCGTGTCGTCTTTTATATAATCAACCATTTGATCATGATGGTTATCATGCAAGCCAAGGACATATTATAGATGAAATGCTTGAAGAATTAATGAATCATCCTTATATGAATAAACTCCCACCTAAATCTACAGGAAGAGAAGAATTTGGTGAGAACTATGTTAAAGAATTGATTGAAAAGTATAATGGATATGATAAAAATGATTATATAAAAACATTTACTTATTTTACAGCAAAATCTATAGAATATCATTATCGAAGAGATATTATGTCTAAATGCCATTTAGATAAAGTCATTGTTGGAGGTGGAGGAAGTCATAATCAAACGCTTATGAAAATGATAAAAGCGCTTCTTTATGATATTGAAGTATATACACAAGATGAAATAGGATATTCAAGTGATGCAAAAGAAGCCATTGCTTTTGCAATATTAGGAAATGAAACATTGCATCAACATTTCTCTAATGTGAAAAGTGCAACCGGAGCAAAGCATAATGTTGTATTAGGAAACATAACTCCAAAACCAATACTCTAGAAAATAGAGTATTTTCTTTTTGGTTATGATATAATAGACATATGAGAAAGGTGATTAATAATGAACTGTTTGGTACAAATTAAAGAAGCGCAAAATAGTTATACAGCTACTGAAAAAATGATAGCAAAATATATTTTAGAACATACACAAGATGTTTTAAATTATTCAGCACAGTTACTAGGTGAAAAAAGTGAAACATCTGCTGCAGCAGTTATTCGTTTTTCTAAGAAACTAGGGTATAAGGGATTTAGTGAATTAAAGATGAGTCTAGCAAAATCTAAACAAACAGAAGATGATAATGATATAGATGTCATTTTAAATTCAGAAGATGATATTACATCAATAGTAGATAAATGTTGTCGTTTAAATATGAATACTGTATTAAAAACATATCAAATGATTCATATAGATGCATTAAATAATGCTATTGATTGTATATATAAAGCAAATACTGTTTATCTATTTGGGGTTGGAGGATCATCTATTGTTGCACAGGATTTATCACAAAAGTTAATACGTATAGGTAAAAAAGTGATTTATAATTCAGATATTCATGTGCAGATGACTTTTGCTGAAAGTATGAAAAAAGAAGATGTTGGTTTGTTTATAAGTTATTCAGGTAATACAAAGGGACTGGTTGATATGATGAAATATTTACATGAAAAGAGTATTCCTACAATATCTATTACACAACATTCCAAAAATTCACTAACTAAATATGCCAATATATGTTTATATGTTCCAGTAGAAGAAAAAGAATTGCGTATTGGAGCAATTTCATCGAGAATATCTACTTTAGTAATGACAGATTTATTATATTATGGATTATTTAAACATGATTTAGATGAAAATAGAGAAAAACTAGTTGAAACAAGAGGTTTTGTTGCAAAGATATAATTATTTTAAACGTGGAAGTGGTCGAGAGACGACTTCTTTTTTTGTTTTTGAAATATCTATAATACAAGAAAAAAACATATTCACTTGAAATATAATTTACAAATTTATAAATAATTATTGAAATATTATTTCAATAAGCGTATAATGAAAATGAAAGGAGAGAGAATTTCATGAATATTAATGAATTAGATACTGAACAGGTTAATAACAATTCAACACAAATTGACCAGATGAGTACATTAGAAATTCTAAAAACAATTAATCATGAAGATTCCCTTGTTCCATTAGCCGTAAGCAAGGTATTGCCTTCGATTGAAAAAGCTGTGGACTGCATTTTTCAACAATTTAAATTGGGAGGTCGCCTTATTTACATAGGGGCAGGTACATCAGGGAGATTAGGAGTTTTAGATGCATCTGAATGCCCACCGACATATGGCGTTGAACCTACTTTAGTACAAGGGTTAATTGCTGGAGGAAATAGAGCTCTTACAACTGCTGTTGAAG
Organism: Erysipelotrichaceae bacterium UBA3379; assembly: GCA_002359025.1. GTDB lineage: Bacteria > Bacillota_I > Bacilli_A > Erysipelotrichales > Coprobacillaceae > UBA3379. The sequence goes on from DEPZ01000073.1 coordinate 2,682, forward strand.
GTGCAGAAGATCACAAAGAGTATGCTATAGAAGATTTAAAAAATATTCAGTTAAACGAAAATGATGTTGTTTGTGGTATCGCAGCTTCTGGTAGAACACCTTATGTTATTGGTGGATTGGAATATGCAAATCAATTAGGATGCAAAACAATTTCATTATGCTGCGTAAGTCATGGTGAGATCTCAGCACATGCTATGTTTCCTATTGAAGTTATTGTAGGGGCTGAAATTATAACAGGATCTACAAGAATGAAGGCTGGTACAGCACAAAAGTTAGTATTAAATATGCTCTCAACAGCAACAATGATTAAAATAGGAAAAGTATATAAAAATCTTATGGTTGATGTTCAACCGACAAATGAAAAATTGAAAATTAGAGCTGTTAATATTGTTAAGTCTGCAATAGCAGTAGACGAACAAACTGCTATAAATTTATTAGAAGATACTCATTATAATGTGAAAGTTGCTATTTTAAAAGGATTAACTCATATGAGTGAAGAGGAATGTTTAAAAGCGCTAGAACAAAACGAAGGAAATATTAGTAATACAGTTAGAAAATTAAAAGCAAAATAAGGAGAGTAAATTATGAATAAATGGCAAACAAAAGGGAAAAAGAAAAAATATCAAACTTCATTAGGAACAACTGACTTTGATATACCAATGTTTAATTATAAAAGTGCATTTTTAATTATGTTTTCATTATTCACAACGATATTTTTTGTTACATTTGTTTGTCAAAGTCTAGAAATGAATGAAAGTATTCCAATAGTTATATTTGGAGGACTATCAGGAGGACTTTCAGTCGCTTATTCACAATTCTTTTTGGTAAGAAAAGAAGGGATATGCAAAAATTTCTACATTGTTGCTATATTAGTTACTATATTATCTAGTGTTATTTTAGGTTTGGTTTATTTTGCAGGTGTCTTAGTATAGCTTGCAATTTAAATATAAATAGTTAAGAGGAGGAGAAAAAATGTTTAGTCGTTTGACAAATTTTATGGATCAACATCTCGCTGGTCCTATGGGGAAACTTTCAAATCAAAAACATTTACGTGCTATACGTGATGGGGTTATTGCTACATTACCACTTATCATTGTAAGTTCTATGTTTATGGTTATCGCTTTCTTGCCAAATTCAATGCCTGCTGATTGGGGAATTACTCAATTTATTCAAGCAAATCAGGCAAAAATCTTATTACCTTATAGAATGTCAATGTACATTATGACAATGTACGCTGTATTTGGTATAGGTTATTCATTAGCTAAGTCTTATAAGTTAGATGGGTTATCAGGAGGAATTCTTGCTGAATTAGCGTATATGATGACTATTGTTCCTGTAACCGTACCTGCAGTTACTGATGGAATTACTAAATTAGCTGAATCAAATGCTGAATTGAGTACATTTATTAATGGTTTACCAACTGGAATTGTTATTCCAACTACTAATTTAGGATCTGCTGGTATGTTCGTAGGTATTATTGCTGCATTCTTTGCTGTGGAAGTATTTAGATTTACACAAAAATCAGGTTTCAAAATTTCAATGCCTCCACAAGTACCACCTAGTGTTGCAAGATCATTTGAATCATTAACTCCAACTGCTATTGCTATTCTATTTGTTGGATGTATAACTTATTGGATTGGATTTGATTTACATGGTTTAATGGCTAAAATTGTATCACCATTAATCAATGCAACAGATACATTACCATCAGTTATTATTATTTGTTTCTTAGGAACGTTCTTATGGTCTTTTGGTATTCATGGTTGGTCAATTGTTGGATCATTAGCAAGACCATTATGGTTAACATTATTAGAAGCAAACACTACTGCTTTTGCTGCTGGGGAAACTGTAAAACATATTGGTGCTGAACCATTCTATCAATGGTTTATCATGATTGGTGGAGCAGGAAGTACAATAGGTTTATCTATTCTATTTTTCTTCTGTGCAAAATCTAAATATGTGAAGACATTAGGGAAAACTGCTTTAGTACCAGCAATCTTTAACATTAATGAACCAATGATTTTTGGTGCGCCAATTGTATTAAACCCAATGTTAATTATTCCATTTATTTTAGCACCAATTGTTAATGCTTGTATAGCATGGACAGTTACAAGTATGGGATGGGTTAACCATGTTGTTGCAAGTTCACCATGGACATTGCCTGGACCAATTGG
>DEPZ01000055.1 GCA_002359025.1 Erysipelotrichaceae bacterium UBA3379
AATGATTAGATTAATAACCATAAATAAACCTATAAATTTTATTGTATGTAATAAATTTACATTTCATATAATGATTAGATTAATAACTTTTATTAACTTCTTTTCGTACTTCTTCATAAATTATTTACATTTCATATAATGATTAGATTAATAACAGAGATAGATTTAAGAGTACTATTAATAGACTCTGCATCATTTACATTTCATATAATGATTAGATTAATAACTAATTTCTACGCATCCATAAATAGTAGTTTCTATATATTTACATTTCATATAATGATTAGATTAATAACCATTATACACACAACGTGTGTATAATATATAGTGTAATTTACATTTCATATAATGATTAGATTAATAACTATATAGACCAATTCTCTAATTTACCATATTTGGGTATTTACATTTCATATAATGATTAGATTAATAACCCGTTTATTCAATATATTTCCCTATATTTATAACATATATATTTAACTGCTCGTACAGTATATCATATTTTCTAGATAAATACAAATTTGATTCATATTAAAAACAAACACTTACTGTCGTACCTCTATGTTTTATACATAATAACAATCGACAAAAAATAATATAATTTATCGTTATTCTATTAACGTTAATTTAAAGTTAAATATATATTTTAATCGTACTTTTCATTTATAAAGATCAACAGTAAAATGTATTTTTATAAATATACTGGCATTAAACAATTATTTAAGATGTCGTATTTTATTGCTTCTTAAACAATTATATATTGAAATTGCTTATTTATAAAGTCATATTTTTCTACAAAAAAACGTTATATATATCTTAAACTATATATTTTATAGTACAATGAAGTAAAGATAGGTAGTGTGATAAATATGGATGAATTAACAAGATTAAAAAAAGAAAATATGCAATTAAAATGTATCCTTAAAGAACTTGGATATATATTTCCAAATGAAGATATAAACCTTAAATCAAATCAGAAATTAAAAATCTATATGAACTATTTTAAAGGAAGATCAGATATTTATGCAACAAAATATTGGAGTCAAAAAAACAATAAATATCAATATACGTTTGAATGTAGCAATAAATTTAAAGCTTATTGTAACATCAACAAAGGTAAGAGATGTCATATTGATTGCCCTCATTGTAAAACAAAGTCACTTACTCCAGAAACTATTATGAATCATATACGAAAACCAAATCAACTTGTAGGATTATATCCTCTACTAGAAGATAATACTTGTTATTTGCTTGCATTAGATTTTGATGATGACTTATGGTTTGAAAACATGTTAAGTGTCTATCGTATTGCCAAAATGTATTCTATTTCATGTGTCATGGAAAGATCTCAATCCGGACATGGTGGTCATCTTTGGATTTTCTTTAAGGATGCTTTAAAAGCATCTAAAGCAAGAAAACTAGGTGACTTTCTATTAAAAGAAGCAATGAATACAAATAAAAATCTAACATTTAAATCATTTGATAGAATGTTCCCTTGTCAAGACTATCATACTCAAAAGGGACTAGGAAATATGATTGTACTCCCTTTACAATATGATGCGATGAGACATGGAAATACAAGATTTATAAATGAATTTCAAAAAATCATAGAAAAACCTTTCCACTATTTAATGTCAATAAATAAAATCACAGAAGAACAAATTGATCAAATTTTCAAACTTCAATCTTTTAATTTAGAAAAAGAATTTAATGATACTCGAATTCATCTTATAGATCAAATTACTGATACTCTTAATATTGAAGAAAATTCTTTATTACATATTTCTAAAATTGGATTACATGCGAAAACTATTCTAACATTAAGAAAAATTTCTTCTATATATAATCCAGAATATTTTAAAAAATTAAATCTTAGTTTTTCAGTTTATAATACACCAAGAATCCTATGTGAGTATATAGAGGATGATAAAGAAATTGTTATACCGAGAGGATTATCTGAAACACTATATAATTATATTGAGAAAAATAATATTATACAAACCATAAATACATGTAGTGGTTCACCTATAGACATCACTTTTAAAGGTTCACTACGTCCAAATCAACAAAAAGCAGCAGATACATTACTTCAGCATCATATTGCTATACTAGAAGCTATTCCTGGTTTTGGAAAAACAATTATTGCTTTATATATTATATCAGCACTTAAAATAAATACCCTTATTATTGTTAATAGCAAAGATTTGCTTATGCAATGGATTGACAAAATCAACGAATTTATTCATTATCCTAAATCCGATAAAAAGAAAGAACAGTATATAGGAGAATATTTTGGAAATAAAAAGAAGCTAAAAGGTCAGATAGATATCGCTTTAATTCAATCATTAACGAATATAAATGACATGTCTATTATACAAAAATATGGTCTTGTCATTATTGATGAATGTCATCACGCATCTTCTCAAACATATAGAAATGTTCTTAGAAATCTTAATGCCAAATATATATATTCATTTTCTGGAACTGCTTATCGAAGTGATAAACGTGATAAAATTCTATATATGTATCTAGGTCCCATTGTTTATCGTACAAATAAAAAAGAACTCATTAAGCAAAGAACATATAAGCAAATATTAATTCCAAGATTTACAACATTTAGAATTATAGATAATCAAACAAACTTTATAGATATTTGTAACAATCTTTATCAAAATACAAAAAGAAACCATTTGATTATTAATGATGTCGCAAAAGAAATGAAAAACAATAGAAATATTATCATTTTGACGGATAGAAAAGAGCACATTCAAATACTTTATAACAAATTAAAATATTACGAATATGAAATTTATTGTATAAGTGGTGATATAAGCATTAAAAAAAGAAACCAAATAAAAGAAAAATTAAAAAACTCTCATAATTATCTTATCATTGCAACCTCTCAATTACTAAGTGAAGCTTTCGACTTGCCTTCATTAAACACTATGTTTATAACCATGCCTATGAAGTTCAAAGGAAGAGTTTCTCAAAGTGTAGGTCGATTGCATAGAGAATATGATGAAAAGAAATACATTTATGTTTATGACTATGTAGATACATATGTCAAGCAATTGGATAACATGTTCAAAAGTCGTCTAAAAACATATAAAGATGAAGGTTATGAATGTGTTGAACAAAAGCAAATTGTAGAATTTAATCAAGTCATCTTTAATAAATCAAATTATGAATATTTTTTACATTCAAGTATGTCTTGTGCAAATAAAAACGTTGTTATATTTACTAGTGAAATAAAGCTAAATAGAATTCAAAAACTATATTCCTTCTTTATTTCCTTGTTAGCCAAAGGCATTAAAGTATATATTTGTATACATAAAGACTATGATGAAACTATTTACCATTATTTAAAAGGCATCTGTACAAAAATAATACATATAGATAATGCAATAAATGCCATTATGATTGATGAAAAAGAAATTTGGAATGGATCAAGTAGCTATTTAGGTATTCAAAACCGTGATTTATACTATGTGAAAACTAAGGATGAATATATTATTGAACAATTAGTGTCTAAAATAAGTAATTAAATGAGCACCAGAACAATATGGTGCTCATATTTTTTATTTATTCAATGTATGTTCATTAAAGAAGAAGGCTGGACCACTTTCAATACAAGCATCTAAATCAATAAACTGACTAATAAAGTGAAAATATCCATCTTTACCAAGTTCTTTTTCAAATTTATCAATACTAACTAATACACGAGATAAACATAAAAATATATTTTTAAACAACTTATCAAATTGATTTTCATCCTCTAAATCTATATATTGAGATAAATATTTATATAACTGTTCATTCACATAGGGATTACACATTTTCTCTAATCCATCTGCTAAGCTTAATATATCTTCATGTGCATAGTCACTATAGTCACTTGTATCTTGACTTTCATAATCAAATATTCGATTTATAACGATATGTATAATCTTTTTTGCTTCATAAGCTGTAATACCATATAACTCGTGAAGCACTAGTAAATGTGCTTCTAGTTCAAAAAGTTCATCTTCTAATGGACCTGTATCATTTTTAAGTTGGCCATATCTTCTTTGTATATTTCTTAAATTGCGACGTTCATCACTATGATCAAAAGTATATTCTCCAGGAATATGATAAATTGGTTCTAAACCATCAAGAAACTCTTTCCATTTCTTAGAATCATATTCTTCTCCTTTTCCAAGTACATCACCTTTTACAAACATTTCTAAGTAAAAAGCAAGTAATTCTTTAGCACGCTCTTCATTCATACCTTCTTTCAATATTTGATGATAAAAATCTACTGTATAGGGTTCTAAACCTTCGTTTAATTGATTTTCAATAATACCTACAAATTGTTCTCTTAATATGTCTCTACTAGTCATTTTATATCCTCCCACCCTTCATATTATAAGACTTATATAATCAAAACTTCATTTGTGTTATATGATTTAAATATTTAATCATATCCTTTGATTTTATATATACTATGATCTGCATCTTCAAATGTATCATAATAATTTTGAATAACTTCTTTAAAATGTGCATCTCTTTGATGACATTTTCTGATTTCCTCTTTTAAAATAGCATTTATGTCATATTCTTCTGAAACTTCATAAATACTATGAATATTTCTTCTCTTTCCATATTCAACAAGAGACATAATAATTCCCAATATTTTTTCTTGAACATGTTTTTTTGGAATATTTTCAAGGTTACCTATTCTATCCAAAATATAATATGGATCACATAATGTTTCTACATCATAATGTTTTTCAACAACTTTACGAATCAACCATGTTAAAGCATCAGAATTTAATTTCATTTTTTTATTATCCAATTTATTCCATATTTTCATATCTTTTTGATAAAAATAATCATCAGTATCTTCAATATTCATATACTCTTCATATTTAATAAGAATTTCTTGTTCATTTAAATTAATATTATTTTTAGAAAGTTCCCTTAACAAATCATCAATAGAAATATTTTTATAATATGTTATTGTCTCTTTCAAATTAATCAATGATTTTTGCATTTCTATCAACATAGATAGATTATTATTTTTTCTTAAATTCATCATAGTTCACCTCCATTTCCATCATGACAAACTCATTATAACATAATTTCTATGAAATATTTCTAAGTAAAATATATTATTTTTTATAGATATCAATACAAAACATCAAGAAACGTGTATAATAAATGATGGATTATTTATAGGAGGTTTTATATGATACTTGAACAAGTTCATCCGGATTTACTTGAAATGGCAAAAGAATCCGATGTTATATTAAACGATATTTATAAAAAGATTGATGAAATCTGTCTAACAAATTCAAACCGTATCTTATCAGCATTTATAGAGAATAGAGTTTCTTATTCAGATTTTAGTGATATCAATGGGTATGGAAATTATGATGAAGGAAGAGATAAACTGGAAAAGATTTTTGCAACTGTTCTTGGGTGTGAAGATGCATTAGTTCGTCCACAGATTATGAGTGGAACAAATGCTTTATATTTAACTCTTTCTGCTTTATTAAAACATGGTGATACGATGATTTCATTATCTGGAGCTCCATATGATTCATTGCAAGAAATGATTGGTTTAAGTGGAGATTCTAGTCAATCATTAAAAGCAAATGGTGTAAAGTATGAACAGATTGAGTTAGTTCATGATGATTTTGATGATCAAAGCATTATTGAAAGATTAAAAAAGAATGATGTAAAACTTGTTGAAATTCAAAGATCTAGAGGATATTCGCATCGTCAATCACTTTCTATTTCAAAAATCGAACGTATTATTTCTAAAATACGTGAAGTAAATAAAGATGTTATCATTATGGTTGATAATTGTTATGGAGAGTTGGTAGAAACAATAGAACCAGGACATGTAGGAGCTGATGTCGTTGTGGGTTCATTAATGAAAAACCTAGGTGGTGGTATTGCCCCTACTGGAGGTTATGTAGCCGGAAATAAAGATTTAATATATATGGTAGCAGAACGTTTAACAGCTCCTGGCATTGGAAAAGATTTAGGAGCTAACTTTAATTTAAATAATTCATTCTTTAAAGGTTTGTTTTTAGCTCCTAATGCTGTAAAGAACGCTTTAAAAACAGCTGTATTTTCATCATATATGTTAGAGAAATTAGGATATTCTAATGTTTCTCCACGTTATGATGAACCACGTACAGATATTATTCAAACTTTAGAATTAAAAACAAAAGATAATTTAGTTAACTTTACACAAGGGATTCAACAAACAAGTCCTATTGACTCATTTGTACATGTTTTACCTGCACCTATGCCTGGCTATCCATTTGATGAAGTTATGGCAGCTGGTAGTTTTACTCAAGGAAGCACGATTGAATTAAGTGCTGATGCACCTGTTATTGAACCATATACGCTTTACATACAAGGTGGATTAACATTTGAATATGGGAAATTATCTATTTTACTATCATTATCAAATATGAAAGGGAAGTTGGATTAACAACTTCCCTTTTGTCCGCCATCGATTCGAATGACTGTATTATTAATAAAATTAGCTTCGTCACTGATTAAAAACTTTACTAAATAAGCAACTTCTTTAGGGTCACCGTATCGGTTGACCATTATTTTTTCAATTTCTTCTTTTAAGAATTGTTCATCATATCCATCTAATTCATTTTCTGTTCCTATAAATCCTGGTGCAATACAATTTACATTGACATAAGGAGCAAATTCAAAAGCAAGATTATGTGTCATTGAAATCAATGCTGCCTTAGAAGCATCATAATCTATACACATTGGATAATAAGTATTGATACCATTTGTTGAAGAGATATTAATAATTCTTCCATATTCTTGATCTAACATATGTCGATAAACACGTTTACTGCAATTAAATGCACCTACAACATTAACATCCAATGTCTTTCTAAACTCTTCAGCATTTTTTAAATGAAATAAATTAGATAAATCAATAGCAGCATTATTAATCAAAATATCAACACCACCAAGTTGAGATTCAATAGAAGATATCATTTTATCAACTTCATCTTCTTTAGAAACATCAGTTTGAACTATCATACATCGTACTCCATAATTATCTACAATGAAATCTTTTAATTCCTGTGCTTCTTTTTTTGATGTGAGATAATTAATAACAATATCATATCCTTGTTTTCCAAGTTCTAAAGCAATAGCTTTACCAATACCTTTTGCTCCTCCAGTAATTAATACAACTTTACTCATAGTTTAAAAAAGAGCTTGATTAAGCTCTTCCTGCATATTTACCATCTGCTGTAAATACAATAATTTTTTCTCCAGGTTCAATGAATTGAGGAACACGTAATGATAATCCTGTATCTGTTACTGCATCTTTTGTTTGATTAGATGGAGCTCCTTTGATAGCTGGATCTGTTTCTACAATTGTTAATTCTACTTTTTCTGGAACAGATACTGATAATAACATTCCTTCAAAGAACATTAATGAAACTTCTGATCCTTCAATGATATAGTATTGAGTATCTCCAACTTGATCATTAGCTAATTCATATGTTTCATATGTTTCCATATCCATGAAATAGAATGTTGATCCATCCTTGTATGAATATTGTGCTGTTTTTCTTGAAATATTTGCTTGATCAAATTTAGTACTTGCATTGAAGTTTCTTTCTTGAATTGCGTTTGTTTTTAAGTTTCTCATTTTTGTTTTTAAAATAGCTGCACCTTTTCCAGGTTTAACATGTTGAAAGTCTAAAACTTGACAAGGATCTCCATCGATAATGAGAGTTAATCCTGTTTTAAAATCTCCTGCTGAAATTGCCATATTTTTCACTCCTCATCTTACATATTTTATTACACAATTATTGTATCAATTTTAGCATCAATCCTCAAGATTCATGAAGATATTTATACTTGTTTTTCTATTGAATGTGATTGAATATACTTACTCCATTTAATATAACCATATGTTGTATTAGTAAAATAACCTAATTTAAGGACTAATAGAACATATTGGCCAGAAACAATATTAATAACAGCTTCTAAGAATGCACAAATATACCATGCAATCCATTGTTCCCTTAATCTAAAGAAAATAAACAATCCATTTGCAATTCCTACAGCTGATGCACAAGCATCAATATATATAATTGCTGTTTCTAATGTTTTGTTTTGAATAAAATCTGTTGCGATATCTAAACCACTGATAAAATATCCAATAACAACTGTCCAAATTACAATTCCTACAATAACTAAAACTTCTTGATATCCTTTTAGTTTTCTTACAACTGTCAATTCATTTTCTTCATCATCTTTATGTTTTGACCAGTTAATATAGCTGATAATATCAATTGGTAGCCAGAAGAATAATGTTGTTGCCATTGTTGCAAATCGATACATTAAAACAACACACATAGCAATTTCTACTATTTCTACCAATACAGAAACAAGGAAATTGTATCTTGATTGCTTAGATATTAATAACTCACAAAGAATATTTAAGAACGTATCTAGCAAGTAAAGCAACATAATAATAATTCCATTAACACCATTAGCACTTTCTTCCGGGAAAATAACAGAAATAATCGTAGCTAATACCATGATTGATAAAAACCATGATTTTTCATATGTTGTAAATTGCTTTGAAAATAACATCATGATTAAAACAGATATCATTAATATAAAAGAAGCAATCCCAAAGTTAAATACTGGAGTCAATTCATT
>DEPZ01000081.1 GCA_002359025.1 Erysipelotrichaceae bacterium UBA3379
ATTATTTTTAACTACCTTTTTGTCTAATTGTAGCGATGACAATAAAGATGACTTCTTCTTAACTAAAGAGAATTTATCACAAACTGTATGGGAAGGAGCATATGAAGTATATCAAAATCAGGAGTACCTTTACAAAAGTGATGTAAATCTCTTTTTTAAGTCCGATAAAGATGTTGAATTTATTGTGACTCATGAAGAAGACGAAACTCGACACACTGTCCCATACACTTTAAAAGACAACTTATTAACTATAGAAACCAACAGTATGTCTCCACAGCTATCTGGTGATTGGCTAATACAAGAGCAGAGTAAAGATAAAATAGTTTGTATAAAAAATTTCGGAAGCAAAACATATTATTATGTTATGACTTTATCCAGAATATACTAACAATCAGTGATGTTAGGTTGATAATCATAGAAGGGATAAGATAAACTTACTCCTTTTATGATTATATTATTTTTGAGTAATACTCTAAGCATATATTCATGAAAATTTATCGCATACTTTCATTTATAATATTTGTAATTATATCTTTTGTCCTATATTCATGTCAAAATCGGACAAGTTATATAGATAAAGCAGAATCTGTGATTGAACAACATCCCGATTCTGCTTTATCATTTCTCGACTCAATGCATATTGCAGGCGAAATTAGTAAAGAGAAACTACCCAAATATACCTTATTAAAAATACAAGCGAAAGATAAGTTATTCCAAGATATAACTGGAGATAGTCTAATACTCAAACTTCCAGCTTATTTCATAGAAATCAAAGACTATGAAAATGCATCAAGGGCTAGTTATTACTCGGGACGATATTACTACGAATTGGGACAGCCCAAGCTTGCAATGGAAGCATACATTTTAGCTCTTGATTACGCTAACAAACTTAAAAGCAACGATAATTTTAAAGGTGTAATAGAAACCAATATAGGATACCTGTTATATGAAGCATCTGAATATGTTGAAGCTCTAAATCGATTCAAAAATGCAACTGAGCACTTTAGATTAGCTGATAATATCTTTAATCAAATAAATATTGAGATCGAACTAGGCAATTGTTACATGATGCTTCAAGAATGCGATACTGCTCACTATTATTATAACCAAAGCCTAGAACTAGCTAAATCTTCTGATGCTATAGATTTACAGATTATTGCTCTTCAAAATTTAGGCTCTGTGTTTTATGAGCAAAACAAATACGATAAGGCAATTAATCTTTATAAGGAAGCATTGGAAATAACAGATGATAAGTTGGCCAAATCTCAAATTTTACTTGGTATAACTAGAATATATTATTCTGAAAACAAACTGGATAGCGCACAATTCTTCTATGATAAAACTATTGAGTGTAGTAATAACATTGAAGACCCATACTTTAAAGCAAGTTTGTACAATTTAGCTTCAATCTTAAATGAAAAGACTAATAATCATATTCAAGCTCTTCAAGAATATAAAAAATATGTAAAACAAATTGAATTAATATCTAGCGAAAAAGAAAGAAAATCAATATTAGAAATACAGAAAAAATATCAGTTTGAACAAGTGAAGAACCAACACAACTTGTTGCAAATACAATACAATCGTATTGTTATTCTATGTCTAATATTAATTACAATTCTTTCTATTTCTTCATTTGTATTCCATTACATAGTACAAAAAAAGAGACGACTACTGAACGAGGCTGAAAATAAAATAATACAGTTAGATGAGTTAGCTCTAAGTTATGACGAAAGGAGAAATTCATTTAAGGATATATTGCTGCATCACTTCGATATTCTTACCAAATCCACAATGATTAAATCTTATTTGCGTGACGATGAGATTAAAAAAGGAGAAAAGATCATCAAAAAATTCAACGAAATAGTATATAGAGAAAAAGAATTAGATTGGCAGATACTATATGAGCTTATGGATGAATCTCATAATGGTTTCCCAACTAAGTTAAAAGCAAGTGTTCCAGATTTGGATGAAGAAGAATTTCAAATATGCTGCTTGATTTATGCTACCGATTTCAAAAATCAAGAGATAGGTTTGATTTTGAAAGTTAGTGATAGTAAAATCACTCACAAACGCTCATCTATTCGACGAAAAATAGGGATGAAAGAATATAGTAATATCAGAGAAAAGCTAGAAGAAATTGCGCAAAATGTCAGTATTGATCAAATAATAAATCACTCAAGTTGAGAATAATGTCGCAAACTCGCTATTTTATTTTCTCATTATGCACTTATTGTCAATCATCTATCTGAGTTTAGAATTATAGAAAAGTCACACACTATTAGATATAAGTCATATAAATTATAGTTTTGGGTAAACCATTTTAATTACAATAATATGAAAAAGCTAGTATTATGTTTTGCTGTTGTCTTCTCATGTTTATTGATCTCTGCAAGCACAGCGTCAGTCTTTCAAATTGAAGAGACAAGTATCAGTGAGAGAGAAATTATTCTGAGAGCCCAACTCGGACAAACTAAAGTAAGATCGGTCGCTTACTATGATGTTATAGGAGTAAAAGATGAAACTTTGTCATCTATCAGTGTAGAAATCAGATGTCCTGGCCAATTTTTGGTTACTATCCAAGATGACTTGAAAACATATAATGAAGAGCACATTGTAATTCGGCAGGAAGAGAATAGTAAAGAGGTAAATATCTCTATTTCTGATTTAAAGAAAGGTAGGTATATACTAACTGTCCAGGATGAATCATCAGGAAAACTTGTCTCAGGCTACTTCAATATTGACTAATAGTTAGTTAACTAGACTGTTGAAATTTTTCCTATAAATTACTACTATTATGATTTAATATTTTGTGTTTTATTGTATTGGGCTAAACCAATACAATAAAACACTTTATAATCTGAATGTTAAGATGTCATGAATAAGGATTTGTACTTTATACATGCAGAACTAATACGTCATCAATACATATTATAACTACTCATGAATCAAATTATAGTGAGGCTAAAAGCGAAACTTGAGAATAGAATAAAAGTTGTAAATTCTGAAAGGTTAGATAAGCTACAAGAATCAATGAAGATGTTGACTGTATTAGAAGAAAGTTTAGAAGAACTCAAGAGTCTCTTAACATCTTACTCTTTTGAGCGATCAGAGGATGAAATACATTTTTTTAAGGAAGTAAAACCTCAATTCTTCAGCTTACTCATTTACTATAGAGAGATTTATTACATAGAGATGCGAATGCCACCAGGCACATGTGATGATAGAATCAAATATTTGGAAGATGCACTTGGTCGAATTAAACATTTTTTCGATATGAATATCGATTTCTACCAGTACTATAGGTCAAAAAGTACACATTTGGATGAATGTTACTTTATGCGAGGGAGACAAAATTCAGAACTGTTCTTTGACGCATTGTACTTTGAGAGAGATAGAAGTTTTTCATCTTGTTGCGATTATTTAGTAGCAAAAATCATAGCAAATGATATGCTGTCTCAATATTTAAACCAGAAAATACAACTGTTACAATATCCAATACCTCAACCGATGTATACTCCTGACATTTTCTATCCCAAGGTGAAATTGACTTGGACTGGTAAGAAGTCTGAGCTTGTGGAGCAAATATATGCTTGGGAAGGAGTCGGATGTTTTAACAATGGGGATGTAAGCCTGAAAGATCTAACAGAATATATTGAAAATGCATTCAATATTAATTTAGGAGACTATTATCATACCTTTTTAGAAATGAGAAATAAGAAAGGCAGTCGTACTGCATTTTTAGACAAATTAATCAAACACCTAGATGATAGAATGGTAGAAGCAGATAGTAGATAAACAAATTATTCTATCTTTGTATGAATAGAAATAAAGAGTGGTTTATACCACCTTAGGATATGTTGTAACGTTCTCAAACGTCTCATCACGAAAACTGGTAATTTTTAGAAAACGAGACGAAATGTGGAATGTTCATACTGTACTCAAGTATAGTGTGGACATGCCTGTTTCGTTTTTCGGGTATACCAGTACCTCGTGATGGAGCAGAGCATGCTCCACACTTCTTTTTTATACATAATCCTATACTTATGAAAAAAATTAAACTATACATATCTTGTTCTATTGATGGCTATATAGCTGATTTAAATGGTAGTTTAGATTGGCTTTCTAAATATCCAATGCTAAAAAGTCAGAATACCATTCACGATTCATTCATTAAATCTATTGACTCAGTCATTATGGGTGGTAAAAGTTTTAGAGATATTTTAAATATGGATTTTATATATCCATATGAGAATCTGATGTCTTACATTCTTACTCATAATACAGAGAGTACCACAACATTAAACAATGTGAGATTTATTTCCGATAATATTATTGATACTATTTCTACTTTGAAAACAATGCCAGGTAAAGACATTTGGCTTGTAGGTGGTGGAGAAACT
>DEPZ01000042.1:0-5840 GCA_002359025.1 Erysipelotrichaceae bacterium UBA3379
TTACCGCTTGGCTATATCCCAATCACAATGCTCATATAATATAACAAGTTTTTTTAAATTCGTCAATACGTTTTGTGAAAAAAATTAAATTTTTATTTATGCTTATATGAGTACACTAATTAATATATGTAAAAAAGTACTGAATTATTCATGTGAATTTTAAATTCTTAAGAGTTATATTGTATTTAAAAAATATTACATAAAATTAAAAAAATATCACTTCGTTTAAAGTGATATCATTTATTTTCTAATATTTTATTAACACTAACAAGTTTTGTTGTTAAAGTGAAGAGTTCTAATGCAAGAGATAATTCTTCTAATGAAGGAAATGATGGTGCTATTCTTATGACACTGTCTTGTGGATCTTTACCATAAGGATATGTAGCTCCAGCATCTGTTAAGATTACACCTGCTTCTTTACATTTTTTTACAATTTCTTTAGCACAATTATCTAAAGAATAGAATGTTATAAAATATCCTCCATTAGGTTCAGTCCATGACCCAATATCTAAATGAGAAAATTCTTCTTCAAAAGTTTGAATCACCAATTCAAACTTAGGTCTCAAAATATTAGCATGCTGTGTCATATGATCTTTTAAGCAATGAAGATTTTTAAAGAATAATACATGACGTAATTGATTTAACTTATCATAACTAATCATTTCTCTATTCATATCTTTTAATATTTCTGCTTTGTTTCTTAATGAACATGCCATAGCAGCCACACCAGCACCTGGGAATGTTATCTTAGATGTTGAACAAAATTCATAAACAATATCTTCATTATTATATTTCTTACATAAATCCATAATATTAGGAATAACACCTTGTTCGTCATCATATAAATGATGAACAAGATAAGCATTATCCCAGAATATTCTAAAGTCTTTAGCTGAAGGTTTTAATTTAGCAAATCTTTCTACAATCTCATCAGAATATGAAATCCCAGTAGGATTAGAGTATTTAGGAACACACCAAATTCCTTTTACACTTTCATCTTGTACATATTTTTCTACTAAATCCATATTAGGACCATCATCATTCATATCAATAGCAATCATTTCTATTCCAAAGTGTTCTATAATAGCGAAATGTCTATCATATCCAGGCACTGGACATAAAAATTTAACAGATTCTTGTTGACTCCAAGGCGCTTCACCTAGATAACCATGTGTATATGCTCTTCTTATTTGATCAAACATCATTTGTAAACTAGAGTTACCACCAACAATAATATTATCTACATTCACTTCTAATAATTGACTAAAGAATTCCTTTGCTTCTGGTATACCATCTAATAAACCATAATTAAAATAGTCTTGATATTGATGAAAATCAATATCACTACTTAATGTATTTAAGATATCTTTAGATAATTCTATTTGATGAATATCTGGTTTTCCTCTTGCCATATTTAATTGTAGATTTCTAGATTGAAATTCTTTATACTGGCATTCTAACTCTTTTTTTATAGATAAGAGTTCATCCTTGTTCATTTGTATATATGGTTTCATTATTCATTCCTCACTTTATTCATGTCTTAACCGAGTCAATTGTACTATTCAGGGTTTTAAAAAGCAATGCTAAATAGATAATTTTTCATATCTCTTTGAAAAAATAAAAATTGTGTTATACTAGATAAGTAAAAGGAGAGAGATAGTATGGATATAAAAGCATTTTTTAAATTAAGTTATGGTGTGTATATTGTATCATCAAAATATAATATGCAAGAAAGCGGTTGTGTGATTAATACAATGACACAAGTAACAGCAAGCCCTGCTCAAGTCAGTGTTACACTCAATAAAGAAAATTATACAACACATATTATACAAGAGAGTGAATTATTTAATGTGAGTGTTTTATTAGATAATGTAGATATGGATACAATCCGTCATTTTGGTTTCCAATCTGGTAGAGATGTAAAAAAATTCCAAAACGTAGAATATGAAGAAGATATTCATGGAATTAAATATATCACAAAAGGAGTAGCTGCGACATTTGCATGTAAAGTGAAAAAAATGGTAGATGTAGGAAGCCATATTATGTTTATAGGTGAAGTCGTAGATGCAAAAGTATTAAGCGATGAACCTGTTTTAACATATGCAGCTTATCATGAAAAGAAAAATGGAGTCACTCCACCAAGCGCACCATCATATGTAGAAGAACCTGAAAAACATGGATTTAAATGTGATGTTTGTGGATTTATCTATGAAGGTGATGAATTACCAGAAGGATATACATGCCCAGTTTGTAAAGTAGATGCTTCACATTTTCATAAAATATAACAATGAGCATAGCCTAAGCTATGCTCATTTCTTCTTTTCCTTTAAGTTTTCTAAGTATGACAACAAAAGTTGTTTTTTCTTTATGACTTGTAGCCATGATTTGTCCATTATGCATTTGAATAATATTCTTTGCTATAGCAAGACCTAATCCAGTTCCACCAGTAGATGATGAACGCGAAGAATCTGTACGATAGAATTTATCAAATATATATGGTAAATCTTCTTGAGATATAGGCATACCATAATTCATAATCTTAATTGTCACATTGCTTTCATCATTAAGAACTTCTATTTCTATAGAACTATGATCATGTCCATATTTAATAGCATTTGATAACAAGTTATCAAATACTCTTGCAAGTAATTGACCATCACCATTAATAAATAAGTTAGGTTGACTGACTTTAATAACAGGAGTAATGTCATGTTCTTGAAAATTAGGATAAAATTCATCAACTATTTGTAATATTAATTCTGATATATTTATAGTTGTCATATTGACCTTAACATTAGCTTGATTTAAACAAGTAAATTCAAATAAATCATCCATCATAGACTGTAATCTTTTTGATTTTTCATAAGCAACAGTAGAATACTTTTGAATATCTTCTTTAGATAGTTGATCATTATTCATAATTAATTCTAAATATCCTACAATTGTTGTAAGAGGTGTTCTTAAATCATGAGCAACATTTGTAATTAAATCATTCTTCTCTTTTTCTGCATTTCTTTCAGCATCATATGCAAGTCTTTCATTTTCTTTTAATATTGCACTTTCTTTTTCTTTATCTTTTAATGTCTTTGCTAGAGCATTGATATTAGCCGCTAATAAGCCAAGTTCATCATCATATTCTATAGGTGCTTCAACATTATAATCTCCAGCTGTAACATCTTGAATAGTACGACTTAAAGTACGAATATACTCTAAAGTAATATTCATAAGCTTAAAGAAGAGAACAAGAAAAACTAACAGAGACATGATAAAAGACATAAAGAACTTAATCTCTATAGATAAACCAAAAAGATGAATCTTATCTAGAATTAAAATAGCAATACTATATATAAAAAATGTAATAATATATGAAATAATCAAATTAATAAGTAATCTCCAACGAAAACTACTCATAAATAATCTTCTTAATTTTTCCATTATAAATCAAACTTATATCCAATTCCCCAAACTGTTTTAATATGACGTGGGTTACGTGGCTGCCTTTCTATTTTTTCTCTTAATTTTCTAATATGAACCATAATTGTATTAGAATTACCTGTTTTTTCATGCCAAATACTTTCTAATATTTGTTCTATAGAAAATACAGTTCCTGGTTTAGAAGCTAATAGCACTAATATTTCATATTCTATTCTTGTAAGTGCTAATGCTTTTCCATCTAATGTGACATATTTTTTTTGAGTATCTATAATAAGATCAGACGCTTCTATAATATGTAATGAATCTTGAACAGGTTTATTGAAGACATGGGCACGTCTAAGTTGTGACTTCACTCTTGCAACAAGCTCCATAGCATTGAAAGGTTTGCTAATATAGTCATCTGCACCAGTTAATAGACCTTCTATCTTATCATTATCAGCTGTTTTTGCTGAAACAATAATGACAGGGATATTATATTTTTCCCTTATAATTTTTAATGCTTCGATACCATCTATTTCAGGCATCATAATATCTAAAATCACCAAGTCTATGTTATATTTTTGAATATCTTCTATAATATTTGTAGCGTTATATCTCTTTTCAACTTGATAACCTTCTTGAGTGAGATATATTTCTATTAAATCAGTAATTTCTTTTTCATCATCTACAACGAGTATATGAGGTATATCCATATGTACCCCTCCTTCAGTCTTATTATATAGAAAAATAAAAAAACAACAACAAAAACTTATATGTTCATGAATGAATGTTGTGGTTATAAGCAGACTATATTTCATGAAAATGAAAAATGTTTTATAATGATAAAAAATAATTGCGTTGATAAAATATTTTTGATAGAATATGAAAGGGCACTCTAGCTTTCCGCTAGGGGGCTTTTATTTTTTATAGGAGGAATACAAATGGCAAAATTTATATTTGTAACAGGTGGAGTTGTATCTGGTTTAGGAAAAGGATTAACAGCTGCATCTTTAGGAAGAATATTAAAACAACGTGGTTTAAAAGTATTTATGCAAAAGCTTGATCCATATATTAATGTAGATCCAGGAACAATGTCGCCTTTTCAACATGGAGAAGTCTTTGTAACAGCTGATGGTGCAGAAACAGACTTGGATTTAGGACATTATGAAAGATTTATCGATGAAGAATTAAATCGCAATTCATCAGTAACAACAGGTAGAATTTATAGTGATGTTATTGCTAAGGAAAGACGTGGAGATTATTTAGGAGCAACAGTACAAGTTGTACCACATATTACAAATGAGATTAAATCTAAAATATATGCTGCAGCTAAAAGTAGTGGAGCTGATATCGTTATTACTGAAATTGGTGGAACTGTTGGTGATATAGAAAGTTTACCATTTATTGAAGCTATTAGACAGGTACGTATAGATTTAGGATATGAAAATACATTGTATATTCATACGACTTTATTACCATATATTGGAGCAAGTCATGAAGTGAAAACAAAACCTACACAACATAGTGTCAAAGAATTAAGAGGATATGGAATACAACCAGATATTATTGTATGTAGAAGTGAACAATATATATCAGATGAATTAAAAGAAAAAATATCATTATTCTGTAATGTCCCTACACAAGCAGTTATTTCTAATTATAATGTAGAAGTTTTATATGAACTCCCACTTATGTTAAAAGAACAAGGTATGGATGACTTGGTTTTAAATCATTTAAGAATGGAAGCAAAACCAGCAGATATGAAAGAATGGAATGAACTTGTACAAAGAGTTAAAAATCTAGATAAAACAATAACAATTAAAATGGTAGGAAAATATGTACAACTCCCTGATGCCTATTTATCTGTTAATGAAGCTTTAAAACATGCAGGATATAATGTCAACAGTCATGTCAATATAGAATGGGTTAATGCTGAAACAATCACTAAAGACAATGTCTTAGATATTTTATCTTCATGTGATGGTATTTTAGTACCAGGAGGTTTTGGTCAAAGAGGTATAGAAGGTATGATTCAAGCTATTCAATATGCTAGAGAAAACAATATTCCATTTTTAGGAATATGTTTAGGAATGCAACTTGCTTCTATTGAATATGCTCGTCATGTCTGTGGATTAAAAGATGCCAATTCTATAGAATTCGATGAAATGTGTACAACACCAATTATTCATTTGATGTCAGATCAATCATTAGATGATATGGGAGGAACACAAAGATTAGGTGATTATGATTGTCAGTTAGTCCCAGGAACACATGCACATCAATTATATGGAAAAGAAATGATTAAACAAAGACATAGACATAGATATGAATTTAATAATAAATATAGAACAACATTAGAAGAACATGGTTTAGTTATCTCTGGTATAAACCCAGAAAGAAACTTAGTTGAAATTATTGAATTAAAA
>DEPZ01000042.1:5940-8043 GCA_002359025.1 Erysipelotrichaceae bacterium UBA3379
TTGATTAATGCTGCTAGTCAAAGAAAATCATAAAGGCACGGAGTTGCCTTTTTGTTTTATAAGCAATTTAGATTCGAATATACAAAGAATAATATTGTCATTTTTGATATTTTAAACTATTTTCGAAAATAATATAATTGTATTATAGGGGTGATTATAATGAAGAGAAAATTATTCATAGTCTTTATAGTATTAATCGCATTTGTTTGTGGGTATTGTATGGCATCACTATCTCCTGAACGAAAAATCAATGTATTTGGAACTTATGTCCAAGATTTTTCAACCATAAGCATTAACCACAATTTGACTTATCAGTTTCGTTATCCGTTTTCAGAAGGGCAACTTATAAAAATTGATGATGTCACGTATAAATTAAAAAATGGAGATCTTAATGATTGTATTCTTTTGTTTTTTGAAGATGAATTAAAATTAGTAGATATAAAAAATGAACAAATTAAAGAATTTACAAAAAATACATCTTCAGAAAGTCAACTAAAATAAAATTTATTATCTGTTTCTACTTTTAGTTAAAGAAATAGTGCAAGTAAGATTTAACTGATTACATAACAAATGTTAATAAGTGCAGTCTCAATGCTGTACTTTTTTTGCGTACAATAAATTACAAATGACAAGTTTATTATTTCAGGTATCTCACACTTGGTATTATGAGTATCTTTTTTAAGATAGTGTGCATTTTACTAATAGAAGTTGTCATAAATGAACGATGATAGTTATGAATATAAATAATATTTCTTAAAATGAAAATATGCCTATATACAAGTAAAAATGGTGTAGAATAATGTCACTGATTGGGGGATAAGTTATGTTTAAAAGTTTACAGATGAAGTATAATATTTTACATATATTATTTTGGATATCGTATTTATCAATTTATGGTTATATAGCAATATTTTTACAATATAAAGGTCTTACAAATGCAGAAATAGGTGTTGTTTCTGGTGCAGGGGCATTATTATCTATGTTTGTGTCACCATTTATTTCATCGTTAATATCTAAGATTAATGGGTTGACGATAAAAAAGATGATGTTGATATTATATTTCATTATGCTTGTTTTGTTTGTTTCTCTTGTGTTTTTTGATTTACCGATTTGGTTGATTATGATGATGTATGTTGCATTATTATGTTTAGCTGTATCTAATGTTCCTTTTTTATCTATGATATGTATGGATTATTTAAAGGCAGGGAAATATGTTAATTTTGGTTTGTCTAGAGGGATGGGATCAGTTGCTTATGCTGTAGGAGCAGTGGTTGTTAGTCAAATGATTTCATGGATAAATCCTACAGTGATTGTTTATGTATATATCATCTTTAGCTTACTATTGTTATATGTCTTGTTTTCGATGCCTGATACTCCAGTGAGTCAAGTTCCTGAAGCTAAAAAAGTCTCAGTATTTACAATTATTAAAAATTATAGAACTTTCTTTTTAATGTTGTTGTCATTTGCATTTGTATATTCTGCATCTAATACTATTTCTACTTATTTAATTAATATTATAGAGAACTTAGGCGGAAATACATCAATATATGGGATAGCTATCTTTTTTATGGCTGCCAGTGAGATGCCATTTATGGCTATTACACATAATTTATTAAAGAAATATAAAGCTGAAACATTATTATTGGCAGCTATATTCTTCTATTTAGTAAGAAATTTTACGATTTGTTTTGCTCCAAATATAGTTATTGTTTTGATTGGAATGATGTTTCAAGGTATATCCTTTGGTATCTTTACAGCTACAATTGCATACTATGTTAATGATTATTTGAAAGTGGAAGATCAAATGATGGGACAAACTATGATAGCAATGATGTCATCAGGACTAGGGGCAGCTATAGGGAATATTGTAGGAGGATTCTTGCAAGATTACTTTGGAATAGAGAGTATGTTTGTTTTTATAGGAGTCATGACAGTAATAGGATTTGTTATTATGGTATTAACAGTTAAGGATAAGATAGGAAAGAAAGAAAAAGCGTTTATTGACTAATATTTTCATAATTTGTAGGATTGATGATAAATAAAATGTAATCATATATAATGATGTAAGAAAAGAGGAGTAAAAATTATGGCAATAAAAGTAAT
>DEPZ01000005.1 GCA_002359025.1 Erysipelotrichaceae bacterium UBA3379
CGGAAAGGTGATTCTTTGTATAACTCTTTTATCGCTCCACCCGCATAGCAGGTGGTTTTTTATTCCGCATACTCTGTATGCTCAACTGACTAAAGTCAAGATATTCATACTTGTATGAATATCATAATAACAAAAACTATGTCGTGAATGACATAGTTTTACTATTTATAAAAATGATATAAATTTCTTAAAAAGAAAAGAATGTAGGTTTGCTACATTCTTGAACTTTTTTTTGACTCGATATCATGCATAAGTTGATCTTTATCCAAAACAACTTCTCGATAGTTATCAATATGTGAATTTTCTTCTTCTCTGTCTTTAAATGCATGTTCATAAGCTTCTTTTGCTTCTTGATTAAGATGTTCTTTTAATCCATCCAATGATTGCATTTCTTTTTCTTTATCGTTCTTTTTCATATTGATTTCTTCTTTCATATGTTTTTGATCTATAATGACATCTCTTTTATGATCAATGTCATCCTTCATTTCTTCTCTTTCCTTAAATACATGATCATAAGCAGCTTTTGCTTCTTTTTCTATTTCAAATCTATTGTTCATATTTCATACCTTCTTTCTTTTGACACTTACACTATACTCTTTTTTATAAAGAAAACTATAGTTTAATGTGTTTTTTAAGCATTGCTTACAAAATAATAAAAGCAAGGTATGTTTTTTTGTAAATAGTGTTTACATTATTCTTTTTCATCAATATATTCGAAGCCAGAGACTTTTTCATTTTGTAGACTTGATAAAGATAGTCTTCTATCTAGAGAATGTTTATAATCAAGAGAAAAAATACAACTATAAATTGTATCTAAAAGATATTTAACACTTTGACTCGTAGCAAAGTCTCCAATCTTTGTTGTTAACATTTCACGTGAAGACATTTTTAAGACAACATCAGCTTTTAAAGACAGTTGATTATTTCCTACATTTGTTATAGCAATAAATGGTATATGTTTTTTTACGAGTAAATCTTGGATTTTAAGGAGATTTTCATTTTCACCAGAATATGAAATTCCTATAACAACATGTCCTTTTTCTATACATCTTGCATAAACCTCATCAAAGTAAGAATACACATTGACTTTCTTATTAATAAAAAACATGCTCTCTTGAAAACTTTTTGCATACCCTCTATAACATTTACGAGTAAATACATCAATTTCTTTAGCATCTCTTAAATATCTCATAGCTTTATAAAGAGTATCATGGTCTAAGAGTTTTTGTGTTTCTGTAATAGCATCTTTTTGTAAAGAAGCAATATGATGAGAGATTTCTACAAAATCATCATTAATTGTAAAAGGGATACTGGCATCTGTGTCATAACTTTTATAAAGATATTCTAACTCTTTAAGATAGATTTCCTTCAATTCATTCCATCCACTTAATCCTAATTTTTTAGCCACCCTAATAACAAGTGTTGGTGATGTATGTGTTAAATCAGCGATTTTATAAGATGATAAATCTTTAATATCTTGTTTTAAATCTAAGATGCATTGTATAATCAATGCTTCACTTGATGAAAAATGAGTTTTTTCTATTTTATGAATTAATAACATATTCTACCTCATATAAAAAGAATGTAACAAGCAAGCTTGCTACATTCTTAAACTTTTTTGTGACTCGATATCATGCATAAGTTGATCTTTATCTAAAACAACTTCTCGATAGTTATCAATATGTGAATTTTCTTCTCTGTCTTTAAATGCATGTTCATAAGCTTGTTTTGCTTCTTGATTAAGATGTTCTTTTAATACATCTAATGATTGCATTTCTTTTTCTTTATCGTTCTTTTTCATATTGATTTCTTCTTCCATATGTTTTTGATCTATAATGACATCTCTTTTATGATCAATGTCATCCTTCATTTCTTCTCTTTCCTTAAATACATGATCATAAGCAGCTTTTGCTTCTTTTTCTATTTCAAATCTATTGTTCATATTTCATACCTTCTTTCTTTTGACACTTACACTATACTCCTTTTTATAAAGAAAACTATAGTTCAATGTGTTTTTTAAGCATTGCTTACAAAATAATAAAAGCAAGGTATGTTTTTTTGTAAATAGTGTTTACATTTTATAATTCTTCACCATTTGATTCGATGACTTTTTTATACCAGTAGAATGATTTCTTTTTACTTCTTGAAAAATCACCTTCATGTGCATTATTGTAGTTAACATAGATAAATCCATAACGTTTGTCATATTCACCTGTAGATGCAGAAACAATATCAATTGGAGACCACATAGTATAACCTAATAAATTGACACCATCATATTCTACAGCATCTCTCATTGCTTCAATATGAGCTTTTAAATAATCAATACGATATTGATCATCAATAGTTCCATCTTCTTCTACTTTATCATAAGCACCAAAACCATTTTCAACAATCATCATAGGTAATTCAAAACGATCATTGAACCAGTTTAAACACCAACGTAATCCAAGTGGATCAATTTGCCATCCCCAATCACTTGCTTGTAAATATGTATTTCTCACAAAATCTTCACCAGAATAATCAAATGTCTTCTCATTACGTCCTTGATACTTAGAAGCAAAACTCATGTAATAAGAGAATCCAATATAATCTACTTTACCTTCTTCTAAGATTTTATTATCTTCTTCAGTAATAAAATCATATCCTTTTCTTTCAAATTTCTTTAACATATGAGAAGGATAATGTCCTCTTGCATGTACTTCTACATACCAATATTTTTGATGCATTGCTCCTAATGCATTCATAACATCTTCTGGTTTAGGTGAAGCTGGATAAACAGCATTCATACCTATCATACAACCAACTTGTAAACGAGGATTAATTTCATGTGCAGCTTTAACAGCTAAAGCACTTGCAACAAGTTCATGATGAGCAGATAAATACATTAAATATTCTGGATCATCACCATCTTTTAATAAAACTGCTCCTTCTTGAATCAAGTTATGTTGAGTAACATCTGCTTGATTATTGATTTCATTAAATGTCATCCAATATTTGACTTTATGTTGATATCTTTCAAAGCATACTTTTGCAAACTTTACAAACATATCAATAGCTTCTCTATTTCTAAATCCACCATATTCTTTAGCAAGAGCCCAAGGCATTTCAAAATGTGATAATGTCACAATAGGTTCAATACCATGTTTATGACATTCATCAAATAAGTCATCATAGAATTTCAATCCTGCTTCATTAGGCTCTTTTTCATCCCCTCTAGGGAAAATTCTTGTCCAAGCAATAGATGTTCTAAATGCTTTGAATCCCATTTCTGCCATTAAAGCCAAATCTTCTTTGTATCTGTGATAAAAGTCTACACCTACATGATTAGGATAGTCTTCTCCTTCAATCACACCATCAGTTAATCTTCTAGGTGCTCCTGTCACGTTATCTCCTGCTGTTTCTACATCTGAACAGCTAACTCCCTTTCCATCTTCATTCCATGCACCTTCACATTGATGGGCAGCAACTGCACCACCCCATAAAAAATCTTCTCTAAAACGCATAATCCATCCTCCTTTGCTTTATATTTATTTTACCCTTTTTGAATAAATACTTCACTATTTTTTTATGATTTTTCATATTTTTTTACATTGACTTATTTTCACATTCATATATCATTATATGTGGGGCGATAAAATGAATGATCAATTATTAAAAGGATCAGTAACCAAATCCTTATTATTATTTGCTTTACCTATGGTATTAGGAAATATGTTACAACAATTATATAATGTTGCTGATACATTTATTGTTGGATATTTTCTAGGTTCCAATGCACTCGCTGCAGTTGGTTCATCATTTACATTAATGACTTTTTTGACATCTATTATCTTAGGACTATGTATGGGGAGTGGAGTTTTGTTTTCTATGTTATATGGGAGTCAAGAATATAAGAAAATGAAGAACTCTTTTTTTATTTCTTTTATAAGTATTGGTTTGTTAACTTGTATATTAGAAATACTGTGTTTAATGAATATCAATCATATTCTTGTCTTCTTGAATATTCCTGATGTCATATTTCAACAGACTCATGATTATTTATTCTATATATTTATAGGATTTTTCTTTACGTTTATTTATAATTATTTTGCATCATTATTAAGAGCTGTTGGTAACTCTAAAGTTCCATTAATCTTTCTTGCTATAGCTTCTATAGCAAACATTGTTTTAGATATTTATTTTATTGTAGGCGTTCATTTAGGGGTTGCTGGGGCAGCCATCGCAACAATGATTTCTCAAGCATTGAGTGCTATTGGATTAATGTTATATGTTTATTTTAAAGAGAGAGAATTTATACCTACTAGAGAAGATTGTTATTTTGATGCATCAATATTTAAAAAAATAAAAGATTATTCACTTCTTACATGTATACAACAATCAGTGATGAACTTTGGTATATTAATGATTCAAGGATTAGTCAATAGTTTTGGTATTATCACAATGTCTGCATTTGCTGCAGCAGTTAAAATAGATTCTTTTGCATATATGCCTGTTCAAGATTTTGCAAATGCTTTTTCAACCTTTATTGCTCAAAATAAAGGTGCTAAACAAGAGAAAAGAATAAAAAAAGGGTTAAAATCAGCAATTATCACTTCTTCAATCTTTTGTGTGATTATATCTTGTTTGGTTTTTATATTTGCTAAGGAACTGATGATGATTTTCATCAAGCCAACTGAAACACAAATAATTCATCAAGGTGTACAATATTTACAAATTGAGGGCATGTGTTATTTGGGCATTGGTTGTTTGTTCTTGCTTTATGGATATTTTAGAGGAGTAGGAAAACCAGGTATATCCGTTGTTCTAACAGTCATTTCTTTAGGCACACGTGTTATTTTAGCTTATACTCTTGCCCCAAAACTTGGAGTCACAATGATCTGGTGGGCTATACCTATCGGTTGGTTTTTAGCAGATATAACTGGTATTATCTATGGAATTTATAAAGAAAACTGGATAACAATAAAAAAATAACTTCTTAGCTGTTGACAATATATAAGTCAACAGTTTTTATATGTAAAATATACAGCCTTTTATAGAAAGCGCATTCAATCTTTGATATAATATCAAAGAAAGGAAGTTGAATATGGAAGAATTTATACTCTCAATAGATCAAGGGACAACAAGTACCCGTGCTATTCTTTTTGATAAAAAAGGACAATTAAGATATATAGCTCAAAGAGAATTTGAACAATATTTTCCTCAACCAGGTTGGGTAGAACATGATGCAAAACAAATCTTTAATAGTGTTACAGAAGTTGTACAATCACTCTTTATAGAAAATAATATACAAGCTTCTCAAATTAAAGGTATAGGTATAACAAATCAAAGAGAAACAACTGTTGTATGGAATAAACATACAGGTGAACCTGTATATCATGCAATTGTCTGGCAATCAAGACAATCTCAAGATATCTGTGATAATTTAATAAAACAAGGATATAGTCAATTTATTCAAGAAAAAACAGGTCTATTAATCAATCCTTATTTTAGTGCTAGTAAAATAAGATGGATTTTAGATCATATAGAAAACGTAGATGAAGATGATTTGCTTTTTGGAACAATTGATACATGGATTGTATGGAAGTTAACCGGAGGAAAGGTTCATGTAACTGATTACTCAAATGCATCTCGAACTCTCCTTTATAATATTCATGAATTAAAATGGGATGATGAACTACTTGAATTATTTCATATACCTAAATCTATGTTACCTGAAGTCAAAGACTCGTCTTATATCTACGGATATAGTGATGAAACATTACTAACTGGTATTCATTTTAGAGCACCTATTTGTGGTATTGCTGGTGATCAACAAGCATCACTCTTTGGACAAACATGTTTCCACAATGGTGATATTAAGAACACGTACGGAACTGGTTGCTTTATGTTGATGAACACTGGCAATAAACCTGTGCAATCAAAAAACGGATTATTGTCGACTATTGCCTGGGGAATAAATGGAAATGTCACATATGCATTAGAAGGATCAGTTTTTGTCGGTGGTAGTGTCATGCAATGGCTAAGAGATGGCCTAAAACTTTTTGATCATGTCAAAGTGAGCGAAGAAATGGCTCAATCATTAGAAAGCAATGAAGGCGTTTATCTCGTGCCTGCATTTGTAGGATTAGGAACACCTTATTGGGATAATGAAGCGAGAGGAACAATGTTTGGTTTAACAAGAGGGGCAAAACGTGAACATATTGTTAGAAGTGCTTTAGAATCTATTTGTTACCAAAGTAAAGATGTTATAGAAACGATGAAAGAAGAATCGCATATAGAATTAGATCATCTTTCTGTCGATGGTGGTGCTACAAGTAATCAATTCTTGATGCAATTCCAAAGTGATATTTTAAATACACCTATTATCTTACCTACTGTCAAAGAGACAACTGCTTTAGGTGCAGCATACTTAGCAGGCCTTGCAATAGGATTTTGGAAAGACCAAGATGAAATTGCATCAATGCATGCTATTCATCATACTTATTATCCAGCAATGGATGAAGAATCAAGAGAAAAATATTATAATGAATGGAAAAAAGCTGTAGAAGCAACACGTGTATTCAAATAGGAATTCATTATTATATTTCCATTCAATAATAAATGGTGAATAAAAGAGATTTCAGAATCAAATGAAATCTCTTTTTACATTTTCAATATAAATCAATTCACAAAACAATTAAAAACTCAAACATCTAATAACCTTAAATAGTGTTCCTGTTCTTCTTTAGATAAATTCAAAGCTTCCATCGCTTGTATGTATGCAATGTTCATGTTCTTAGACAAATTGATAATATTATCAAGTAGGGTTCTCTCTTTTCCTTGTCTTATTGCATCTTCTACCTGCTCTTTTAC
>DEPZ01000053.1:0-28864 GCA_002359025.1 Erysipelotrichaceae bacterium UBA3379
ATTTATTGCATTTATCTTTGTTATTAACTATTATTTATTCTAATTAAAGATAATTTATTGAGTATTTTATAACCATTATACTTTTCAGGTATTATTTTATTTGTTAAAATGTGTTTCGAGGTGAAGGTATGGCTTTATTGGATCATTATATGAAAAACGGAAATTTATTAAGTGAAGTAGAAAATTATTGTTTTCAAAATATTTTGAAGATGGAATTACATGATAAGAACATAACTATTCAATATATTGCTGATGAACTCAATGTATCAACAACAACAATTTTTAGAATGACCAAAAAACTAGGTTACCAGTCTTTTAAAGAACTTAGATATGATCTTTTATATCATAAAAGAAATGATTTTAAAGAAATAGAATATACGGATGATATAGAAGAAGAAATGAAAGAACTGTTTTTTCAAACACTTCAAAATATTAAGTCATCTGATTTAGATATAATACTAAAATCAATATTAGAAAGTGATTCTATACTCATAGCATCAACTGGTTTAAATAACTATATAGCAAGAATTCTAACAATCAAACTAAGTCTATTAGGGAAAAAAGTTACATTTCCAGATGATCCATGGATATCTTTTCTGGAAGCAAGTAAATTATCACAGAATGATTTACTGATTGTATTTTCACGTGAAGGTGAAACAATGCAGTTGATAGATACAATTAAAAATGCAAAGGTGAATAATGGGAAAACACTTTTAATTACTCAAAAATCAAGATCATCTATGCAAAAACTTGTTGATCATACTTTGATATGTGCAAGTGAAGAAAATGAAGGATTTAATCTTGACACAAGATTACAAATGCATATATGTATTAACTATTTAATGAAAAAGCTAATAGAATATAAAGATAAAAGATGAAATAAAAGTAGGTCTTCTTTATATTATCGTAAAAGTAAAAAGGTGTAGTGTAGAATAGTATCAAACTATTTTACACTACAACCTTTTTGTTATTCGTGTGATTTTTTGTTGTGTTTTTCTCTTTGATCAGTTACATGATTCATTGAGTTACTTGTCCATTGATTATCAGTAGCTGATTTACGAGAATTTTTGTTTTGAGAAACTTGTTTTTTAGACATTGTATATCACCCATAAATAATATGTGTCAGAATATAAAAATTATACATGCTTATGCAAAAAGTGTGGTATATTTTTATTTAGAGGTGATTTTTTTGGAATTAAGAGTATTAAAGTATTTCTTGACTGTAGCTAGAGAAGAAAATATTACACGTGCATCTAAAATATTACATATCACACAACCTACATTATCTAGGCAATTAATGCAACTAGAAGAAGAATTAGATACAACATTATTCATTAGAGGAAAAAGTCATATTACATTAACAGATGAAGGAATGCTACTAAGAAAAAGAGCAGAAGAATTGGTTGAATTAGCAGAAAAAACTGAAAAAGAATTTTTAAAAAAAGATGATTTAGTTGTAGGTGAAATTTTTATTGGTGGTGGAGAAACGAATGCAATGCATTTAGTTGCAAAAGTGATGAAAGAATTTCATCAAGAATATCCTCAAGTAAAGTATAAGGTCTATAGTGGAAATGCAGATGATGTACAAGAAAGATTGGATAAAGGATTATTAGATATTGGATTACTTACTGAACCAGTAAATATTGAAAAATATGACTTTATGAGATTACCACAAAAAGATAGATGGGGAATACTATTAAGAAGTGATGATCCATTAGTTGAAAAAGGATATGTAGAACCAAAAGATTTAGCAAATAAGTCTATTATGTGTTCTACCCGTTCACTTGTACAAAATGAACTTGCAAGTTGGTTTGGAAAATACTTTGAAGATATAGACTTAATAGCAACTTATAATCTTATATATAATGCATCTGTTATGGCACAAGAAGGTATAGGTTATGCAATATGTTTAGAAAAGTTAATACAAACTGATAGTCATAGTTCTCTTACTTTTTTACCATTTTATCCAGCTATGGAAACAGGAGTTGTTATTGTGTGGAAAAAACATCAAATCTTTTCAAAAGCAACTTCAAAATTCTTAGAAAAACTTCAAAAAACATATAAATAGTATAAAAGGGATTTATCATAGTATGAATCCCTTTCATATTTATTAAACATCATTATATGAATAGTTTTGATGTCTTCTTATAATAACTTTGTGAAAAAATTAATTTGAGTATTGAAAAAATTATAAAAGGGAGTAGAATTTTATATAGAAATACCCAAGAGATATTTCATCACATAAGAAAGAGGCGAAGGAAAGATGGATGAAAACAAAAAAGCGACTGGGTTAAACAAAAAGTTTAAAATTAATTTTTATTTATACAGTTGCGACAGGGTCTATATTTACCTTTGTAAATTACTGGGATTCAGTATTTTATGAGTATTGTGAATCGGGTGTATTTTTAGCTTTTGCACTTATGACAGTAGCAATATTGCCAGTTGCACTTGTCTATAGTGAATTAGCATCATTATTTCATACCGGTGGAGGCGAACTTGTATATAATACAGTAGGTATTAATAAGCATGTTGGCTTTTTGGCGTCATGGTTGATTATGGCAGCATGGATATCAGTGCCACCGGCAGTCGTTATGGCAATAATGACATGGATTAATAAGACTTTCTCTTTAGGATTAAGTACAGTACACATGGTCATTTTTGCTGCGTGCTTGTTGGTATTATACTTTTTGATGAGTATTCAAAATGTACAATTCTTAGTAAAAGCACAAGCTGTTATGTTATTTTGTAACATTTCAGTAACAATCCTGACAGGTTTTATATTATTATTTTCAGGTCATTGGAGTATTTCTAATTTTGGAAATATTTATAGCTCAACATTACCTTCCATTGCAGGTATTCCAGGATGGATTATTGGTATGGCATTGCTGATTACTCCATATTTTGGCTTTGAAACTGTACCACAAATGGTTGAAGAAGGAGACTTCCCAATCAAGAATTCTAAAAAAGCATTTTGTGGTTCTATATTAACTTGTGGTTTGATTTATGTATTTTACTATTTCTGTGTAGCAGGTGTTGATGGGTTAAATGGAGTATATACTACATTTGCCCAAGATGGTTTCTTGACTATTTCAACAATGCAACAAGTATTAGGTTGGAGATTTTGGCCAATTGTTGTTGGTTTACTTTCTTGTCTATTAGGTATGGGAGCCTCATTACTTGGATTCTGGATGTCAACAGTTCGTATGTTGTATTCTATGGCAAATAAGAATTTCTTACCTAAAATATTTGCGAAAGTAAATAAACATCAACAACCTTTATTGCCTAATATATTCTTATTAGTATTATCACTAGTATTTATCATATTACAAAATTCAAGTGATTTTATGAGTGCATTCTTTAACCTCATGAGTTTTGGTTGTGCTTGTGCTTACGCTTTAACTATGATTTCAGCAATCAGAATTCATCACAAATATCCAAATTGGAAGAGTGAAAATACTGTAAAAGGTGGAGATGCATTTAGATTATTAGCTTGTTTAATTGCAGTATTGATTGCATTTTTCTGTACACTAGGTCAAGGTATTGATTCTTGGATTTGTTTTGCTACATATCTTGGTGTAGGTGTCGTTTTATGGTTATGGATGGTGCTTGTATATTGGAAGAAACATCCTGTTGAAATTGAAACACCAGATGGTATAAAAAGATATTAATAAAAGTATTGATTAAGGAGGATTATAAATATGGCTAAATTAGATGGTAAAGTTGCTTTAATTACAGGAGCTGCTGCAGGACTTGGAGAAGGAATTTCTGAAGCTTATGCAAAATATGGTGCTAAACTTTGTATGGTAGATTTATCTGAAGATGTAGAAAAAACTGCTGAAAGATTACGTAAAGAATATAATGCAGATATTATTACGGTTGTAGCAAATGTTGCTAATAGAGAAGAAATGGACAAAGCAGCAAGTATGACTGTTGAAAAATTTGGTGAATTAAATATTGCATGTTGTAATGCTGGAGTTTGTCGTTTGGCTCCATTTGAAGAAATGACAGATGAAATGAGAGATTTCCATATTGATGTCAATATTAAAGGTGTATGGAATACTTGTAAAGCAGTTATTCCTTATATGTTAAAACAAGGTAAAGGTTCAATTGTTATTGCATCAAGTGTCACTGGTGATATTGTTGCTGATGCTGGTGAAGCTGCATATGCTAAGACAAAAGCTGCATTAGTAGGCTTAACAAAATGTTTAGCTGTTGAATATGCTGATCGTAATATTCGTGTGAACTGCTCACAACTTGGTTATGCTCGTACACCAATGGTTGAAAAAATGGCTGTTGAATCAAATCCTGATGATCCAGAACAAGCTATTAATGATATTGCAGTAGGAGTACCTATGAAACGTTTAGCTAAACCTATTGAAGTTGGAGAATTATTTGCTTTCTTAGGTAGTGATGAATCAAGTTATTTAACAGGTTCTCAAATTGTTATTGATGGTGGTTCTACTTTACCAGAAACTATGAGTATTGGAACAAATTAATAAGATAATAATAAGTCCTCTATACAATAAGTGTAGAGGATTTTTCTTAATCCATGCTTTTTAGATATGATAAATATAGATAAGAAGTATTAGACTATAAAAATACTTTATTCTACAATATTAAAGAGGTGATTAACAATGAAGAACATACTTATTATTTCATCAAGCCCTAGAAAACATGGGAACTCAGATACATTATGTGATGTTTTTTGCAACTACAGCAAAAGAAAAAGGACATCAAGTAGAAAAAGTATTTTTAAAAGACTATGATATTCATTATTGTACAGGATGTGGATATTGCCAAACACATCATGGACACTGTTCACAAAAAGATGATGCATTAAAGATTGTAAGTAAAATGGTAGAAGCAGATGTTATTGTTTTAGCTACACCAGTATATTTCTATTCTATGTCTGCACAACTTAAAACACTTATTGATAGAACATGTCCATTATATACTGATATCACAAACAAAGACTTCTATATTATAACAACTGCAGCTGACAGCGATATAACAGAAGTAAGACGAGTAGAAGATACTATAGGTGGTTTTATAGCATGTTTAGATGATGTAAGAGTGAAAGAAGTTATTCATGCATTGGGTGTATATGATTATAATGAAGTTAATAATAGTCAATATATTGAACAAATAAAATCAATTGTGAATAACATTTAAACTATTTATTTAGTAATTAATACTTTAATGGTTATATATAATGAGCTAGCTTTTTGCATAGCTAGCTTTATTTTTTGATATTAATAAAAATATAACCAAATTATATTGACAAGCTTAGGGAAATGAATATAATAGAATACGAGAGTAAACGTTTACGCAATAATACTCATTATTTTTTAACTAATGAGTAAACGATTAACCAAAGGAGGAGTGTATGGAAAAATTATTATGTCCATCTATGATGTGTGCTCATTATGGAAACTTAGAAAAAGAAGTATATGATTTAGAAGAAGCAGGAATAGACATCTTTCATATTGATGTAATGGATGGTCATTTTGTGCCTAATTTTGGAATGGGATTACAAGATATTGAATATATTGTTAAAACGGCAAAGAAGCCATGTGATGTTCATTTAATGGTTACTCATCCAGATCAATATATACAAAAATTTGTAGACTTAGGTGTCAAAATTATTTATGTACATCCTGAAACACTTATACATCCAACAAGAACATTACAAATGATTAAAGATTTAGGTGCTCAAGCTGGTATTGCTGTAAATCCAGGAACATCTTTTGAAACAGTTAAAGAATTATTGTATTTATGTGATTATGTTATGGTTATGAGTGTTAATCCAGGTTTTGCAGGACAAAAATATTTAGAGTTTGTAAATAAGAAGATTCAAGTTTTTTGTGAACATAAGAGTCAATATGATTATAAGATTATGTTGGATGGAGCTTGTTCACCTGCTGTTATTGAAGAATTGTCTCATGTAGGTGTTGATGGATTTATTCTTGGAACATCTGCTTTGTTTGGAAAAGAAAAAGGCTATAAGGAATTATGCCAAGAATTAAGAAAACTTTAGGAGATTCATATGAATAAAAATTTAGGAAAGAAAATATTAGATTTAGTTGGAGGGGAATCTAATGTAAAAAATGTTGCAAGATGTGCAACACGTTTAAGATTTACTCTTATTGATGAAAGTAAAGCAAAACAAAAAGATATAGAAGCATTAGATGGTGTTATTAGTGTTGTCAGAAATGGTGGGCAATTTCAAGTTGTTATCGGTACTAATGTTGGAAATATTTATAATCAAGTTATAGAAAACACAAGTTTTAATACTGATCATGTACAAGATTCAGGTGCAAAAAAGGGAGTTGTATCTGCATTTATGGAAACTGTATCAGCATTATTTACACCTTTGTTACCTTTACTTGCAGGTTCAGGGTTATTAAGAGGTTTGGTTTTATTATGTACACAACTTGGAATCTTATCAGATACAAGTAGTACTTATACAATTTTAACATGTGCAAGTACAGCAGTATTTTATTTCTTGCCTGTATTATTAGCTTATACAGCAGCTAAGAAGTTTAGATGTAGTCCTTTTATTAGTGTTGCTATTATGGGTGCACTGATCATGCCTGATTTTACAG
The DNA here is from genome assembly GCA_002359025.1 of Erysipelotrichaceae bacterium UBA3379. Taxonomy (GTDB): domain Bacteria; phylum Bacillota_I; class Bacilli_A; order Erysipelotrichales; family Coprobacillaceae; genus UBA3379. The sequence continues at coordinate 6,606 of DEPZ01000053.1, forward strand.
CATTAATGGGAGAAGTAGGTAATGGTGCTGTGACTCAATTTATGGGATTACCAATTGTATTAATGTCTTATACATCTACAGTGATACCAGCTGTATTATCAATTTATATTTATTCTCATTTAGAAAGATTATTAAATAAGATTATTCCTACATCAGTACAATTGTGCTTTGTACCATTAATTTCATTAGTCATTATGGTACCAGTAACTGCAGGAGTTGTAGGCCCTTTAGGTGTTTATTTAGGAAATGCTATTGCAGATATTGTAAGTACACTTGTTAACTTTAATGGATGGATTGCAGGAGCAGTTGTAGGTGGATTCTGGAATATACTTGTTATTTTTGGTATTCACTGGGCAGTCAATCCAGTTATGATTCAAAATGTGAGTGTATTAGGTTTTGACTATATTGTGCCATTTACTTGTGCAACTAACTTTGGTATGGCTGGTGCGACTTTTGGAACATTCTTAAAAACAAAAGATCAAAAGATGAAACAATTCTCAATTTCTGCATTATTATCAATTTTCTTTGCAGGTATTACTGAACCAGCTATTTATGGTGTTGGAGTGAAATATAAAAAACCATTAATTGCTGCATTTATTGGTGGTGCATTAGGTGGAGCATTTATGGGAGGAATGGGTGTTAAAGCTTATGCCTTTGTATTTGGTGGATTAACAACTATTCCTGCTTTTGCTGGACCTACATTATTATATTATGTAATTGGACTTGCTATCTGTTTCTTTGTATCAATGATCGTTATGTTATTTTTAGGAATAGATGAAGATGTTCAAGAAACAACACAACCTTCTATAACAGAAGATATTGCTTTACCTATAACAGGAGAAGTTAAAGATTTAAGTGAATGTAGTGATGAAATGTTCGCTAAAGGAACTATGGGAAACGGTGCTTTGATTGTACCAGAAGAAGGAAAAGTATATGCTCCTTTTGATGGTGTTATGATTATGGCTTTTGAAACAAAACATGCGCTTAGTTTGAAGTCAAAAGATGGATTAGAAATGTTAATACATGTTGGAATTGATACAGTAGAATTAAATGGAGAACCATATCGTTTAATAGTACAACAAGGTGAATCATTTAAAAAAGGTGATTTATTAATGGAATTTGATATCAGTATGATTAAACAATCAGGAAAAAGTATTGAAACACCAATAATAATTACAAATTCTAATGGTAAACAAGTTTATTTAGAAAAAACTGGTCAACTACCACATGGACAAAATATTATGAATATGAAATAGGTGATATAATGAAAATAGGTATTGGAAATGATCATGTAGCTGTAGAATATAAACAAATCATAAGTCAATATATTCAAGAAAAATATGGCTACGAAGTTATAAATTATGGTACAGATAGTACAGAAAGATTTAATTATCCAGTCTCAGGAGAAGCAGTGGCAAATGCAGTAGTCAGTGGAGAAGTGGATAAAGGTATAGTTATTTGTGGAACAGGTGTAGGTATCTCTTTAGCAGCAAATAAAGTGAATGACATACGTTGTGTAACATGTAGCGAACCCTATTCAGCATTATTATCAAGACAACACAATGATACAAATATGCTTGCTTTTGGAGCAAGAGTCGTAGGTATAGAACTAGCGAAAATGATAGTAGATGCGTGGTTAAGCGGTGAATACGAAGGTGGAAGACATCAAGTTCGTATTGATATGTTAAAAGATATTGAAAACAAACAAAAATAAAATAATAGTTAAAGACTTAAATCTTTATACCCGGATTTAAGTCTTTTTTAATGACACTTGAATAATATCAAAATAATCAGTAAAATATGAATAGCTAGTGAGGAGTGATGAATGTGGATAAAAAGAATATTTCTATAAAAGAAATAGCAAAACTAGCAAATGTTTCAGTAGCTACAGTATCAAGAGTTATTAATAACAATGGTAGATTTTCTGAAGAGACAAGAAAAAAAGTACAAAAGATTATAGATGATTACGGTTATACAACTAATATGGCCGCAAAAAGCTTACGTATGTCTAAATCTAAAACAATAGGTATTATTGTTCCTAATATTAGTAATGAATGGTTTTCAAAATTAGTATTAGAAATAGAAAAATATTTTTTTCAAAAAAATTATTCGGTATTCATCTGTAATACATCTCAAAATGAAGATAAAGAAATAGCTTATTTCAAATCATTAGATTCTAAGCTTGTAGATGGTATTATGTGTATTTCTGGAAGAGAGGAAATACCTGTAAATGTTATGACAAGAAATATTCCAATTGTTTGTATTGATAGAAAACCAAAGAATCATAGTAATGTCTATTATGTAGAATCTAATCACTATAGTGGAGGATATCTTGCTACTGAAGAATTGATAAAAAAAGGTTGTCGAAGAATTGTTATTATCACTCGTAATAAATCATTATCAGTCAATAATCAAAGATTGGATGGATATAAACAAGCACTTAGAGATTATGGACTTCATGAATATCCAGAACTACAAATATTTTTAGATGATAAACTATCAAATAATCTAGCTGCGAGAGAAGCTGTTAATAAACTTATTCAATCAAATATTCCATTTGATGGTATATTTGCAACAAATGATTGGCGTGCATATGGTGCATTAGTAGGTGTATTAGAAAATAATCTTAAAGTACCTGAAGATGTGAAAATTATAGGATTTGATGATATTCCTATTTCTAGTTCATGTAAACCTGAACTTTCAACTATCAAGCAAGATGTAAAAGGTTTATCACAAAAAGCATCCAGTTTATTATTAAGCCTAATGAATGATCAAGAAGTAGATACACAAGAAAGAAGATTAATTTTACCAGTTCAACTTATTCAAAGAGAATCAACTGAAATCAAATAATACTCTAATAACAAGAAATATTGTATAGATTTTATGTTATTATGAATATAAATTAATCATGAAAAGATAGAAAAACCAATGTATATTGTGAAATAATCACAAGTACATTGGTTTTAAATTTTTATTTTACATATAACATATGAAAGAATTCTACTTTATCCAAAGCTCTTACAAGAATAGGAACAAAGATAAGTTGTATACATATACCTGGTAGTCCAGTTAAAGTTGAGGCAAGAACGACTTCAAAGCTTCCCATAGGAATACCAAAGATATAAGTGGCAATTGTAATTGTTAAACCATATACGATTCTTCCAGCAATCATTGCTGATATTAAGGATAATAAAGCACCAAATTTCTTTTTATTAAAATCAAAATGTTGAAATAATAAACCACTTATTGTTCCATATGTAGCTAGTTCACACATCATAAAAATAACAATATGAGGACTAGGCATACCTGTTAAAATACAACTCACTAAAGGAGAAAAGACTCCTAAAAATAATCCATATATAGGGCCTAATAACATCCCACCTATAAATACAGGAAGATGCATAGGTAAAAAGGTAGATCCAGCTTGTTGCATACCTATTAAATGAAATGCTTGAGGTAATAATAGTGCTAAAGCAAGGCACATAGCACCACAAGTTAATTTTTTTGTTTTCATAAAACTCCTCCAATCTATGTCTATTATAGCACTGTCGTTCATTATAAGGCTAATGTTTTTTATTTATGTATATTTTCAAATTATGAAACAAGCTTTTTATTTTATGATTTATAGTTTATAATACAAACAGTTTAAAATTAAACTATTGGAGGGAATATGGCTAAGAAATTTACGATTGCGAAAAGTACATACATACTAAAAAAGTACAATTCTATGTTTGATGATTTATTAGAACAGTATCATATGACACAAATAGAAGTTGATACATTATTATTTCTTGCGAATAATCCTGAGTATAATCATGCAAAGGATATAGTAGAAATAAGAGGAATATCTAAAGCACATGTTTCAATTGCTATTGATAAATTAGTGAAAAAGGGATTGTTAGAACGTCTTTGTGATCCGGATAATAGAAGATGTAATATATTGAAGTTAACATTTTCATCAAAAGATATTGTTAAAACATTACAAGAAAGACAAAAACTCTTTTTTCAGTATGCATATAAAGATTTTTCACAGGATGAAGAAGATATGTATGATCAGTTAGTGGAAAGAATATATGAAAATTTAAGGGAGATGAAATCACATGAATGAGAGATTAGAAAAAGAAAAGATATCGTCATTACTAGTATCATTAGCGATACCATCAATTTTAGCTCAATTAACTGCACTTATATATAATATGGTAGACCGTATTTATATAGGAAGATTAGAAGAAGGTGCTCTCGCTATTGCAGGTATTGGTTTATGTGCTTCTATTATTACAATTATAACTGCTTTTACCAATTTGTTTGGAAGAGGTGGTGCACCTCTTGCATCTATTAAATTAGGTGAAAAGAGAATAGATGTTGCTGAACATATATTGGGAAACTGTTTTATGAGTTTGATATGTTCTTCTATTGTGATTATGATTATATTGAATGTATGGGGAGAAGAAATTCTTTATCTCTTTGGAGCAAGCAAGAATACTTTACCATATGCTATGGATTATTTAAGGATATATAGTTTAGGGACAATATTTGTTCAATTAAGTGTTGGTCTCAATTATTTTATTAATACCCAAGGATATGCAAAATATGGGATGCTCACATTGCTTATTGGTGGGATATTAAATATTATATTAGATCCTATATTTATTTTTACTTTCCACTTAGATACAGCAGGAGCAGCTATAGCGACAGTTATTTCTCAAGCAGTATCATGCATATGGGTATTAAAGTTTTTATTAGGTAAAAAGACAACTATAAGAATAAAAAAACAGTATATGAAATTAGATTTGGATATCATGAAAAAGGTCGTAGGTTTAGGATTTTCACCTTTCTTTATGAGTGCTACTGAAGGTATATTACAACTTTCATTTAATAGACAATTATTATTTTATGGTGGAGACCTAGCAGTGAGTGCTATGACAATTATGTTATCTATGAATCAAATTCTTCAATTACCTATGGAAGGAATTGCTCAAGGATCACAACCAATATTAAGCTATAACTTTGGAGCTAAACTTTATAAGCGTGTTCGAAAAGCTATATCACTTGCATTAAAATCAGCACTAATTTATTCAGTTATTGGTGTTTTATTAATGGAACTTTTCCCAAATATGTTTGTAGGTATATTTGCAAACGACCCGCAATTAGTAGAACTTTCTGGTCAAATGTTAAGAGTGTATATCTTTGGATTTATTATTATGGGAGCAAACTCTACATTCCAACAAGCTTATACATCTTTAGGATTTGGTAAGATATCTTTCTTCTTTGCTTTCTATAGAAAGATTATTCTATTAATTCCATTAATATATATATTACCTCTTATTATTCCTAATGGTGTATTTGCTGTTATGTTAGCAGAACCTATATCAGATTTACTTACAACACTTACAAACGCTATTTCATTTAAGAGATTTACAAAGAAGTATTTACCTAAAGAAGCATAAAATAAGTGATACAGTTCACTTATTTTTCTTTTTTTGAAATTATCATTGTTCATACACAATAAGGTGTACAATAATGACAAAGGAGTTGATAAGAATGAGTTTTCCAAAGAATTTTTTATGGGGAGGAGCAGTAGCTGCAAACCAATGTGAAGGTGCATGGTTAGAAGATGGAAAAGCACCAAATGTTACAGATATTATGGTAGGAATTATGTCTAAAGATCCTGGCTTAAAATGGAATCAAGATACAAAGAAATATGAAATGTGTCTAGATCCTAATAAAGTTTACTTAAGTCATGAAGGTATTGATTTCTATCATCGTTATCAAGAAGATTTAGAATTAATGGCAGGAATGGGATTTAATTGTTTTAGAACTTCTATAGCTTGGGGTAGAATCTTTCCAAATGGTGATGAAGAAACACCAAATGAAAAAGGATTAGAATTCTATGATAAACTAATTGATAAGATGATAAAATTAAATATGGAACCTGTTATTACATTAAGTCATTATGAAACACCATTACATTTATTAACTGAATATGGTGGATGGAGTCATCCTAAGTTAATTGAGTTTTGGAAACGTTATGTAACAACAGTATTTAATAGATACAAAGGAAAAGTAAAATACTGGTTAACTTTTAACGAAGTGAATAATATGATGAGAAACCCTTTAGTTGCTGGAGGAGTTCTCACATTAGATCCAAAAGATCCTAGTGATCCTATTGGTTCTACAACATTAAAAGATAAATGGCAAGCATATTATAATATTGTTGTTGCTAATGCATGGACAGTTAAACTATGTCATGAAATAGACAAAGATGCAAAAGTAGGATGTATGTTAACATGTTCTTCTGTTGCAACTTATCCATATAATTGTGATCCAGATAATGTATGGGGAGCATATGATGCGATAAGAATGTCTAATTTCTATTTTGGAGATGCTTTTTGTTTAGGAGAAATACCTGGATATGTAAAACGTATATGGAAAGAACAAGACTGTACTCCTATTATGCATGATGAAGAGATTCAATTAATTAAGGATTATCCAGTTGAATTCTTCTCATTTAGTTATTATCGTTCATCTACATATGAAAAAGAGTACGCACTTCAAAATGATACTGGAGGTATCATTGGTAAAGAAAATCCATATCTTAAAGGATGTTCACCAGAACCTTGGTGTTGGCCAATTGATCCAGCAGGTATTAGATATGTATTAAATGTCTTATACGATCGTTATCATTTACCACTATTTATTGTAGAAAATGGTATTGGATTAGATGAAAATATTGATGAAAATGGACATATTGATGATTCATTTAGAATGGAATATGTAGAAGAGCATCTTAAATATGTACATGAAGCTATTTTAGATGGTGTAGAAGTCATGGGATATTTATATTGGGGTCCAATTGATATTGTTTCTGCAGGTACTGGAGAAATGAGAAAACGTTATGGATTTGTTTATGTAGACAGATTTAATGATGGACATGGAACATTAGAACGACATATTAAAAATTCATATCATAGATACAAAGAAATTATTGAATCAAATGGAGAAATACTATTGTGAGACCTGAATTACATTTTACGCCTATAAGAAATTGGATGAATGATCCAAATGGTCTCATCTATTATAAAGGAGAATATCATGTCTTTTATCAACATTTTCCATATACATGTCAATGGGGAACAATGCATTGGGGACATGCTGTGAGTAAAGACTTAGTCTCTTTTACTCATCTTCCCATTGCTTTATATCCTTCTAAATATGATGATAGAAATGGATGTTTCTCTGGGTCAGCTATCGAGAAAGATGGAAAACTATATTTGTATTATACATCAATACGCTATGCTAAAGAAAATCCAGAAAATGTACATATTCAATACAGTGATGATGATTTAATTGCTTCACAATCAGTTGTGATATCAAATGATGGCTATACATTTGATAATGTAAAAAATAAACATAAAGTCATTGATGTGATTAATGATCAAACATTAGGAGATAAAAGACATACAAGAGATCCTAAAGTATGGATTGGAAAGAATGATCATATTTATATGATTATAGGAAGTAAAGTAAAAAGTGAACAAGGTTATGATGGAGAAGTTCTTTTCTATGAAAGTGAAGATGGACTTCACTTTCAATATAAGAATAGATATATTGATTCACAGATAGGAGATATGTGGGAATGTCCTGACTTATTCCAATTAAATCATAATTATTATTTTATATTTTCTCCTGAACATATCAATCAACCACCTCAACCTGACAGCAGTGCTGTTATTATGCCTGTTCAATTTGATGAAGAAACATGTACATTAACACATCAAAGTACATATACATATTTAGACTATGGATTAGATTTCTATGCACCACAAACATTTTTAGATGAATATGGGAATAGAGTTGTACTTGGATGGTTTAGAATGAGAGAACCAGGTATTAACGAAGATTGGTGTGGAATGCTTTCTTATCCAAGAGTATTAAATGTTAGAGATGATCATGTTTACCAAACAGTACATCCTCATATCCAATCGCTGTTTAACGAAGAAACAAAGACCATTGATTATCTTCATCCATTTATGATGAAAGCATCTTTAAAAGAAAATGAAAGCATGAATCTAGGCGGATTAAAGATTTGGATTCATGATGATAAGTTATATGTGAATAGAGCACAAGTTTCTATTCAACACGAAAAAGTATGTCAAGAATGTCATACACCAAAATTAAATCATCGTTATGATTTAGAAATCTATTATGATCAATATATATTTGAAATATATATAAATGAGGGATATTATGTATGTAGTCAGATTGTATATCATTTAGATTATTCATTACATGATTATCCAAGTCATGCTGTGATATTAAAAAAGAACCTTTAAGGTTCTATTAATGAAGTACAATGAGGGCAACGTGTTGCATCAATATGTATTTCACTATAACAATAAGGACATTGTTTTGTTGTTGGCAAAGCTTCGTCCTTTTTTTGTCCTATAGACTTTAATTTATTCATAGCTTTTACTAAACAAAAAAGAATAAAAGCCATAATAAAAAAATTAAATAAAGAAGATAGAAAGTTTGTCGCAAATGTAATAATATCTTTTAGAGAATACATCTTTCCACCAGTTAATAAGGTTAATACTGGATTAATAAGATTATCAGTTAATGACTTAACAATATTAGAAAAAGCACTCCCAATAATAATCCCAACAGCCATATCTATCATATTTCCTTTAATCGCAAAGGATTTAAACTCTTCAATAAATTTCTTCATAAATATCGTCTCCTTGTTAAAATATAACATAATTATAAAGTATTTGACAAGAAATGATAATTTATTTTTACTTGATTATTTTATTATGCTATGATGAAAAAAAGGGGGAGTTATTTATGATAGAAGTAAATCATCTTACAAAAAGATATGATGATTTTAAAGCAGCAGATGATGTTAATATTGTTGTAGAGAGTGGAAGAATAAGCATTCTCTTAGGACCAAATGGTGCTGGAAAATCAACTACTATTAAAAGCATAGCAAATCTATTAAAGTTTGAAGGAAGTATTAAAATATGTGGATATCCAAACAATACAATAGAAGCTAAAAAATGTTTTGGATACGTACCAGAAACACCTGTTTTATATGATTTGCTTACAATTGATGAGCATATTGATTTTATAGGACATGCATATAAAGTAGATAATTATAAAGAAAAAGCAGAAAAATATTTAGAACTCTTTAAATTAACTGATAAAAGAAAGAAAATGGCTAAAGAATTAAGTAAAGGGATGACACAAAAGTTAAGTATGTTATTAGCTTTTATGATTCAACCAAAAGCCTTACTAGTAGACGAACCAATGGTAGGATTAGATCCTGCAAGTATAGAAGATACTCTACATATATTAAGATCACTTGCTGATGAAGGATGTGCAATATTATTAAGCACACATATTATTGATATTGTTAGTGATATATTTGATGATGCTTATATTATGAAAAAAGGGAAAATTATTAAATATGTAAGAAGAGAAGATTTACAAGATGAAACATTAAAAGATTATTTCTTTGAATTGACAGAGGATTAGTTATGAAAACATTATGTATGTTATGGTTATTAAAGATAAAAGGACAGATAAGAAATATCTTTAGAAAACCATCAAGTGCTATATTTACTGTTATTATTGTATTACTTTATGGATTCATCTTTTCTTCACTTCTCTTTATGCCTAGTAATGGACTAACAGTCAATGTTGAAATGCATACAAGTATCACTTTATTAGTTGCATTATTAGCTTTATTAATGTTTAGTACTATGATGAATAGTCATAAGGCATTGTTTTATGGAGAAGATGCATATTATTTATTTGCAGGACCTTTTTCTAAAAAACAAATTAATGCGTACTTTGTTTTATATACATCATTAACTTCATTAGGAATAGCATTGTTTGCATTATTGTTCTTTGTAGGATTTTCTAGTTCATCAATGACACCAATGTTTGCATTATTGATTACTTTATCAAGTGCACTTACAATTATGACATTTTCAGTATTAACAGATTATATTTATATTTTAAGTATTACAGATCGTAAATATAATATCTTATCTAAAATCATACCAGCAATATTTCTATTGTTTGTATTTGTTATAGTTGGATTGGTATATATGAAGAGTGGGCATATAGAAACATTATTAGTAGATTTTATGATGTCACCATTATTTTATTATGTACCCGTATTTGGATGGTTAAAGTTAGCATTAATAGGATATGCATCTTCAAATATGATGATGACTTTATCTGGTATAGGATTATTAATTGCGGGTTTTGTAGTCGTATGTTTATTGTTCATTACTTTTAAAGGAGACTATTATGAACAAGCATTAGAAGATGCTATAGAATTCACTAAGAAATATAAACTAGCAAAAGCAGGTAATCAAGATGCATTTAAAAAAGTGAAAGTGAAAGAGAATATTAAAGGATCTTTCTATGATGGAGCTTATGCAGTCTTATCAAAGAATATATTATTGATGAAAAAATCAGGACAGTTTATTACTTTTTCTGATATCTTATCTTTAGCTATTTATATAGGAATTACTATATTTAGTAATTTTGGTATAGGTTTCTTTATTTATTTCATGGTATTATATGTATTCTCTCAATTACAAAATGGTGAATTAGCTAAAGAATTAAAGAATTATCAGATTTATTTAATCCCTGATCATCCATTAAAGAAACTCATAGCTGTCATGTTACCAGCCTTTATAAAAATAACAATCACAACAGCTATAGGATTTATAATCGTAGGTATTTATTATCATTCAGATATAATGACAATTGTTTCTTATGTATTAAATGTTATTGGATATATATGTATATTTATGAGTGGAACAGTATTATCTTTAAGATTATTAAAGAGTCGCTCTTCTAAAGTCTTTGAAAATATCATGGCTATGTTCATTATGATATTGTCTGCATTACCTAGTGTTATTGTAACGGTTCTCTTTATTGTATTTTTAGGATCATATCAATATATACTTCTTATTATGTCTATAACATCAGTCGTAATGAATATTGTTATAGGTGGAATAATTATATTAGCATGTCAAGATATGATGAATGGAAGAGAATTAAAGAGTGAATAACTACATGATGAAAGACACTGGATTATCCAGTGTCTTTAGCATATATAAGTGATATCATGATTATATTTTGGTAGAAAGTAGACAACTTTGTTGATTATCTTTACTTTTTGATAAGTTCTTCTCTTTTTTTCACAAGTGCTATAAATGCTTCATCTAAATCTTCAATTTCTAAAACTGTTTGTTCCATAGGACACATACCATCTTGAGTTCTATTGACAATATAGGGAACAAGATGTTCATAAGTATATGAAACATGGTAGGTATCTAATATGTTTTTAGCATGATTACTTAATATGACTGCATGTATATGTTTGACATGACTTTTAATTAATAACATGGCAGCAGATTTACCTATGACTTTGTCAGCAACTTCCATGCCTTCAAAATATTTTTCATTTTCTAGCATGGGATTTAATAATGGTGCAATTCCTTTTAAGTTTGAATGATAAATGATATCATCTTTGATTGCTACACATGTATAATGATTTTGTTTTAATAATTCTATTGCTTGCATAATTTTCTCCTGTTTTTAACACATTTTGTTGAATATTGTTTATTTATAAAAATAAATTTACTTTTACTAATGATAAGTATATACTAGTTTGAAGAAAAGAGGTAATAAAATGAAACATATTTTAAGTTTTATGAAATATATAATAAAACATTCTTCAGGATATAGTACAATTGAATATTTGAGTGAAACATGTCATCAAGATGAGTTAAAGTAGTTCCTATAAAATGATAGTTATGAAAAGTATCATTTTATAGGAATTGTTTTATATAAGTTTATGTTTTATACAATAATGATAAATTCCATCATGAGCAACATCATCACATATATCAGTAGCTATATCTTTAAGTTCTTGAGATGCATTTCCCATAGCAACACTACAACCAACAGATTTAAACATCTCTATATCATTATTTCCATCTCCAAAAGCCATAGCTTCAGATACATCTAAATGATAATATTCTAAAACTTTTTGTATACCAAGACCTTTTCCTCCATTGGCTGGAACAATATCAATAGCTCTATCCCACCAAGCAGCTATTTTAGCATGTTGAACATCTTTTAATATTTTTGGATAATCTTTTTCTTTACCACCCATCATAATTTGATATACCTTTTCATTAGCAACTTCATAAAAGTCATCATCAATACTGATTTGAATATTTGCAAATCCAAAGTATTCAATTAAATCTTGATCTTTACCATTGGATGCGATTCTATCTTTGGTTGCTAGTGATAAGGGTCTATTTAATGAAGCAGCATTCTTTATGATTTTATGAACATCATCTGTTTGTAAAACGTTACTAAATATAGTTTCTTGATGATTAAAACAATACGAACCATTATATGTTAAAAAGACGTCAAACTCAATATCATTGAAGTCAGGTAATTCCATAGGAGCACGTCCACTCGCAATAGCTAAAATAATATTATTTTGTTTAAGTCTTTTTAATGTTTCTATGGTTTTTGTAGAAATCTTCTTTGTATTCATATCAATAAGTGTTCCATCAATATCAAAGAATATAATTTTTATTTTATTCATTGAATAATCCTCCTTATATCTATATTATATCAAAGATATATCTATGAAAAATAAAAAGAGAAGAAAACCAAAGTTTTCTTCTATTCGACAACTCTTGTCCAATTGAAAGTATCTTCAATATCTCCCCATTGAATACCAGTAAGAGTATCATAAAGTCTTTGTGTTAATTCCCCGGTTTTAAAATCATTAATAGTAAGAATTTCACCTTTATAATTTAATTCACCTACTGGTGAGATAACAGCAGCAGTTCCAGTTCCAAAGGCTTCCTCTAATTCACCATTTCTACCAGCCTCCATGAGCTCGTCAATTGAAAGATGTCTTTCTTCAACTTCATAACCCCAAGTTTTCAATAATTGAATGACTGAATCTCTAGTGACTCCTGGAAGAACTGTCCCATCACAAGGTGCAGTGACAATTTTATTATTAATTTTAAACATAACATTCATAGTTCCAACTTCTTCTACATATTTACGTTCTACACCATCTAGCCATAATACTTGTGTATATCCTAGCTTTTCAGCTTTGACTTGAGCAGCAATACTTGCAGCATAATTACCACCACATTTAGCAAATCCAGTACCACCTTTTGTAGCACGAACATATTCATCTTCTACATAAATTTTGACTGGATTGACACCTTCAGGATAATAAGCACCTACTGCACATAATATAATAACAAATTTATAGGCTTTACTAGGGTGTACGCCAACTGATGCTTCTGTTGCAAACATGAATGGTCTAATATAGAGTGAAGTTTCTGGAGCAGTTGGTATCCAATCTTTTTGATAGCTTACAATCTTTTCTACAGCTTCTACAAACATATCTTCAGGTAAGACTTCCATACATAAGCGTTTATTAGAATTTGCAAATCTTTTTGCATTCATTTCTGGTCTGAATAATAAGACTTGACCATCTTTTGTTTTATATGCTTTTAAACCTTCAAATGTTTCTTGAGCATAATGAAGAACCATTGTTGCAGGATCCAAGGCAATAGGACCATATGGTAAAATTGTCGCATTATGCCAACCATTTTCCGGATCATAATCCATAGTAAACATATAATCTGTAAAATACTTTCCAAATCCTAGTTCACTATTCCAATCTGGTTTATCTTTTAATTGTGTTGCTTTTATATATTTTATTTCCATAGTATTTCCCCTTCCACTTTTCGTATAATTGTATACTATTATAGACTAAATTTTAATATAATCAATGTTTTTCAATAATATACAAAAATATTTTTATAATTTATTTAAAAAACAAAAATAAGTGTTGACATAAATAAATAATAAGTGTAAGATAATGCCAACACATAAATATTCAAATGCATTGATCAAGACAATATCTTGTATTTTCCCCTCACAGAGAGTTTTGCATGAGCTGAAAGCAAAATAGGAAAGAGATATAAAGATTCTCACTTGTGAGCAGTCAACTGAAAACATATATGTTAGTAGGTGGAACCGGTTTTTCTCCGTTATAGGAAAACACATTCGTAGGATGTGGCTGAGGGGCATGTATTTATGCAATACTAAGTGGTAACGCGGAAACAAAGGTTTTCGTCTTAGTCTATATGATTAAGACGGAAACCTTTTTTGAATATTATGTGGAAATATAATATTAGGGAGGTAGAATTATGAATGGATTATTATTGTTAGCTATAGCATGTGTTGTTTTGGTTGCAGCATATCTATTATATGGACGCTATCTAGTGAAAACTTGGGGAATCGATGAAAATGCAAAAACACCTGCTTATGAAAAAGAAGATGGTGTTGATTTTGTACCAAGTAATAAGTGGGAAGTCTTTGCTCACCAATTTTCATCAATTGCAGGAGCCGGTCCAGTAACAGGGCCAGTTATGGCAATGATGTTTGGTTGGTTACCCGCATTTTTATGGATTATGATTGGTGGTATTTTCTTTGGTGCAGTACAAGATTTTGGGGCATTGTATGCATCTGTAAAATCTCATGGAAAATCTATTGGTCAAATTATTGAAGCATATATTGGTAAAACTGGTAAGAAATTATTTTTCTTGTTTTGCTGGTTATTTACATTATTAGTTATTGCAGCATTTGCTGATATGGTAGCTGGTACTTTTAATGGATTTAGTGCAGATGGAAGTAAATTGCAACCTAATGCAGCCGCTTCTTCTATTTCTATACTATACGTATTTGTTGCTATTGCTTTTGGATTGTTTTTAAGAAAAACAAAGATTGATGGATGGAAACAAGCAGTTATCGGTATTGCTTTGATTGTTGTAATGTTAGCTGTAGGTATTGCATTCCCAATTTATTTAGGAAAGCAAAGTTGGTTGTATTTGGTTTTTGTATATATTTTCTTTGCAAGTGTTACACCTATGTGGTTACTTAAACAACCACGTGATTATTTAACAACTTTCTTATTTGTAGGTATGATTGCTGCAGCATTAATAGGGGTACTGATCAGTAATCCTACAATCTCTACTCCTGCATTCACAGGATTTGTTGCAGACAATGGGAGTTATTTATTTCCAACATTATTTGTAACTATTGCATGTGGTGCTGTAAGTGGATTCCATTCACTTGTATCAAGTGAAACAAGTAGTAAACAAATCAGAAATGAAAAAGATATGTTACAAGTAGGATACGGAAGTATGTTATTAGAATCATTATTAGCTGTCCTTGTTATTGTTATCGTTGGATCATTAACAAGTTTAGCTGCTAGTGGGGTTTTAGATAGTCATTTATCTTCTATGGCTTTAGCAAATGGAGCTACACCATTTACAAAGTTCTCTGTAGGTGTTACTGGCTTAGTGAGTAAGCTTGGCTTACCACAAGAATGGGGATTATGTATTATGACTATGTTTGTTTCAGCATTGGCTTTAACGTCTTTAGATGCTGTTGCAAGAATTGGAAGATTATCATTCCAACAATTATTTGAAGGTGATAATGAATCAACAGTTGTTAAAGTATTAACAAATAAATATTTTGCAACAGTTATTACCTTATTAGGGGGATATTTATTAAGTTTGGGTGGATATAATAATATATGGCCATTGTTTGGATCAGCTAATCAATTATTAGCTGCAATGGTTTTAATTGCATTATCAGTATTCTTAAAAGTGACTGGTAGAAAAGGTTTTATGTTATATGTTCCAATGACAGTAATGTTAGTTGTGACTATGACTTCTTTAGGTATATCTATTTATACAATCTGTATGAAATTATTTGTTACAGGAGGGTTTGTATTCTTAACAGATGGTTTACAATTATTCTTTGCAGTATTACTTGTTGCATTAGGATTAATGATCACATTCTGTTCAGGTAAAAAACTTTTAGAAAAAGATCCAGAACTTCAAGAGATTATGAGTGCATAATAAAAAGGTACCACGAGATGGTACCTTTGCATTTATATTGTTTTATAAAGTAAAAGAGTGGGCACCACCCCACTCTTTTGAAATATTATTTTTCAAAAAGTTTGTCTCTATGTATATACTACCAACTATAATCCTAAACTCTTTGCCAAATAACTTCCACTCTCTTCTTCCTCACCATGTCCGTATCTCTACGGACATTTAGTATTATAACATAGTCTTAAAATAATTCAAGAAAATATTTTTTTAGACAAAATTGTCTATTCATAGATACAGTAGGATAAAAATTTATAAAATATCTCTCTAAGAGATAAAAATATAAAGAATTCATGTATAATATGAAGTATAGAATAAAAAGAAGGGGCATAAAATTATGAAGATTATGGTATTTAATGAAGAGAAAGAACTTGATGAGTATGTTGGTGAGTATATTTGTGATTTTATTAGAAATCATAATACACCAACTATAGGATTTGCTACGGGATCAACACCTTTAGGTATTTATCGTTACTTTATTCAACAATATCAAAAAGGATTAGTAAGTTTCAAAAATGTAAAGGCATATAATTTAGATGAATATGTTGGATTAAAGCCAGATCATCCAAGAAGCTTTGCAACAGCTATGAAAGAAGAATTATTTAATCATATTGATATTCTTAAAGAAAATATCAATGCATTAGATGGATCTCAAAAAGATATGGTGAAAGAATGTCAAAGATATGAAACATCTATACAAGATAATCCTATAGATATTCAAATATTAGGAATAGGTATGGATGGACATATTGCCTATAATGAGCCAGGAAGTCCAATAGATGGACCATGTCATGTTGTTGATTTACATAAAGAATCAATAGAAAGTTCTTTAGATTATGGTTTTAAACGTATTGAGGATGTTCCTACTCAAGGAGTTACACAAGGAATAGGAACAATTATGAAAGCAAAACAATTAATTATGATAGCAAAAGGTAAAAAGAAAGCACTTCTTGTTAAAAGAATGTTAGAAGGAGAAGTCTCTTGTGAATTTCCTAGCAGTGTTATTCAAAACCATAATAATGTCATTGTATGCTTAGATCAAGAAGCAGCAAGTGCTCTTAAGGAGGAAGATTATGAAAGGTATTAAGATTGTTACAATTGGTGGGGGTTCTTCATATACTCCAGAATTGGTAGAAGGGTTTATCAAAAGATATGATGAATTACCAGTTAAAGAATTATGGTTAGTGGATATAGAAGAAGGGAAAGAAAAATTAGAAATTGTAGGAAATCTTGCCAAACGTATGGTAAAAAAAGCAGGCATTCCTATGAAAATATACATGACATTAAATCGTCAAGAAGCTCTTAAAGATGCAGACTTTGTCACAACTCAATTTAGAGTAGGTCAATTAGATGCAAGAGAAAAAGATGAATTGATTCCATTAAAATATGGAGTCATTGGACAAGAGACAAATGGTCCAGGAGGTATGTTTAAAGCATTAAGAACAATACCAGTGATCTTTGATATTATCAAAGATTGTGAAAAGCTATGTCCAAATGCATGGATTATCTCATTTACAAATCCATCAGGAATTAATGCTGAAGCAGTTTTTAGACATACAGGATGGAAGAAATTTATAGGAGTATGTAATGGTCCAGTAAATATGATTAAAGATATTGAACATATCTTAAATGTTAAAGAAGATGATCAGTTTGATGTAAAAATCGGTGGTATCAATCACATGATATTTGCTTTAGATATTCAAGTGAATGGACAAAATAAAAATAGAGAACTTATAGAGGCAATGATATCTGAAGGTAACAAAGAATCATTAAAGAATATTGTTGATATTCCTTGGTCAAATGAATTTTTAAATAGTTTCGGATATTTAGGTATTGGATATCTACGTTATTATTTACAAAAACAACAAATGTTAGAACACTGTCAAGAAGATGCATCTAAAGGAGCATGTAGAGCACAAGTTGTTAAAAAAGTAGAAAAAGAATTATTTGAAAAATACAAAGATGAAAACTTAGATGTAAAACCAAAAGAATTAGAACAAAGAGGAGGAGCATATTATAGCGATGCAGCATGTAATTTGATTTCTTCTTTATATAATGATAAAGGTGATATCCAAGTTGTAGATACTTTAAATCAAGGTGCAATATCAAATTTACCAAAAGATGTTGTTGTAGAAGTTAGCTGTAAAATTACAAAAGATGGTCCAATCCCTATACCTGTAGGAGAATTACCACTTCAAACAGTAGGATTAATTCAACAATTAAAAGCATTTGAAATCTTAACAACAAATGTTGCATTAAGTGGAAATTATGATGATGCTTTAGTCGCAATGACAATCAATCCACTTGTTCAAAGTGAAATCATAGCTAAAAAAATACTAGATGAAATGATAGAAGCACATAAACAGTATTTACCACAATTTAATAAATAAAGTCAAAAAGTGGTCACAGACCACTTTTTTCACATTATAAATATTATCTCCATATTTCATCTGCTATTTCTTTAACAAGCTTTATTTTATCCCATTGTTGTTGCATAGATAATTTATTTCCTTCTTCAGTAGAAGCAAAACCACATTGTGGTGATAAAGAAAGTCTTTCTAATGGAATATATTGGCTTGCTTCATGAATTCTCGCAATGATTTCATCCTTATTTTCTAATTGAGGATTCTTTGTTGTAATAAGCCCTAAAACAACATGTTTATCATCACTTACATATTTGAGTGCTTCAAAACTTCCAGAACGCTCATCATCATATTCCAAATAGAATGCATGTACATTTTCTCTAGCAAACAAATCTTTAGCAACTCTATCATATCCCCCAGAACAAGCCCATGTTGAATGGAAATTTCCTCTACATATATGTGTATTGATGATGAAATCATCAGGCTTGTCTTCCATAGCTAAATTATTGATTGTAATAAAATCATTAATAATATCTTGTAAACCCTCTTCATCTGTATCAAGTATAGCACATGCATTTGGATCGACTATAACACCCCAAGTACAGTCATCAAATTGAAGACAACGACAACCGGCTTGATAAAGTTCTTGAATCACTTTCTTATATCCATTAGCAATATCATTCATAAGATCTTGTTTATTTGGATAGATTTCAAGTGTAGATTCTAGATTACCTCCACTAATCATTTGAAATAAAAATTGTGCGGGTGAAGGTATTGTTTGTTTTGCTGTCGTATATTCATCCTCAAATTGTTTAACAAATTGAAAATGTTCTATAAAAGGATGATGATGAACACTTATTTTCCTCACAAGATAAGTATCATCAATCATTGCAGGCTCCCCATGAAAAGGTATACCCTGTTGTGTTGGTTTATGTTCAACCCCATCAAATCCCCACATAAAATCTAAATGCCAAGTTTCACGTCTAAATTCACCATCAGTAATAAATGGTAGCCCTAGTTCTTTTTGTTTAAGAATTAATTTTGTAATTTCTTGATTCTCGATTTCACGTAATTCATCTAAAGTGATACTGTTATTTTTATATTTCTGTCTTGCTTCTTTAAGAATATCCGGTCTTAAGAAACTTCCAACAATATCATAATGAAACGGTTTGTTTTGTTTCATAATATCCCTCGCTTTCACAAGTTATTATAGATGAATATAACATTATAGTAAAATACATAAAATATATATATTGTTATAGGTTTAGTCTATAATAATGTTATTGAATAGAAGCTTTTAACATCTCAATATATGTTTTTCCTAGTAAAGAGAGAGTTGTATTTTTATTCAAGATATATCCAATATGAATATTTTCATCTACATCTAATGGAACTGATATAATATCAGGACCATTTAATTCTTGACTAATAATTCCTGTACAAATTGTATAACCATGTAGACCAATAAGTAAATTAAATAAAGTCGCTCTATCAGAGACTTTAATAGATCTTTTATGATGAATAGTACTTAAAATCTCTTCACAATAATAAAATGCATTATGTTGTCCTTGTTCAAAGGAAAGATATGGATAATCCTCTAAATCATTTAATGTCACTTTATCTTTACGTGATAAAGGATTATTTTTTCCTAGAAAAACATGTGGTTTAGCGGTAAATAGAGGATAAAATTGTAAATCATTTTCTTTTAATTGTTGTTGAATAACTTGTGAATTAAATTCATTCAAGTAAAGAATACCAATTTCACTTGTAAAGTTTTTAACATCTTCTATGATTTCATAAGTACGTGTTTCACGTATTTGAAAATCATATTCATCTTGGTTATATTCTTGAATTAAATCAACAAAAGCATTAACTGCAAAAGAATAATGTTGGGTGGAAATACTAAATTTAACTTTATGTGATTTTTTATTTAAATATTTATCTTCTAATAATGAATATTGTGCAAGAACTTGTCTCGCATATCCTAAGAACTCATGTCCTTGAGGTGTGACAATAATCCCTTTGTTAGAACGTTGAAAAATACTCATACCTATTTCTGTTTCTAAGTCTTTAATGGCGTGTGATAATGTGGGTTGTGATATAAATAGTTGTTTTGCTGCTTCATTAATTGATTCACATTTAGCAACAGTGAGTATATATCTAAGTTGTTGTAATGTCATATCTAAATCTCCTTATAATAAGATTCATTATATAGTGAATTGAACAATAAAACAATAGGATAAAATATTGGATATATAATTACAAAAAATATAAATATGATAAATAAATTAAGGAAAATGATAAAATATTGTTGACAAATTTATTTTACACATGTATTATAGACGCATATTCCAAATCGAAGATTAGGAAAAGTAGTTTATTGAACGCTTCTAGCGAGGTAACACAGAGTGGAAGGTTACTAAGTGGAAATAAATGAAACGCACCTATGAGAGTCCATTGGAAAGAAAAAGTATAATGGAACGTATACCTGCGTTAAAGGATAGAGTGGCTTATTTAAGCAATCAGAGTGGTACCGCGTTCATGACGTCTCTTTATTTAGAGACGTCTTTTTTGTTAGGAGGGATGATTATGTGTCGGGGATTTAGGGATGATTTTATATAGAGATGAAAATAAGAATAGATGGAGGAAGTACAATGAAAAAACATTATAAAAAAGTCGTATTAGCTTATTCTGGAGGATTAGATACCTCAATTATTATTGCATGGTTAAAAGAAAATTATGGTTGTGAAGTTATTGCAGTAGCTGGAAATGTAGGGCAAGGGGATGAACTTGATGGTTTAGAAGAAAAAGCATTAGCTACAGGTGCTTCTCAATATTATGAAGCAGATTGTCAAAAAGAATTTGTTTATGATTTTATTTTCCCAGCTATCAAAGCCAATGCTTTATATGAAGGAAAATATATGTTAGGAACTTCTCTAGCAAGACCAATCATCGCAAAGAAACTTGTAGAAATTGCTAAAAAAGAAGGAGCAGATGCAATATGTCATGGATGTACTGGTAAAGGGAATGATCAAGTAAGATTTGAACTTGCTATTAAAGCATTTGCACCAGATATGGATATTATAGCTCCATGGAGAACATGGGAGTTAAAGAGTAGAGAAGATGAAATTGAATATGCAAATCAAAGAAACATACCTCTTAAAATCAATAAAGAAACAAACTACTCAAAAGATAAGAACTTATGGCATTTATCACACGAAGGACTAGATTTAGAAAATCCAGCCAATGAACCACTATATGATAAGATTCTAGAATTATCAGTTACACCAGAAAAAGCACCAGATTTACCAACATATATCACATTAACATTTAAAAATGGTGAACCTATTGCATTAAATGGAAAAGAAATGGATGGTATCACTCTTATTAAAGAATTAAATAAGATTGGTGGAGAAAATGGTATTGGTATTGTTGATATGGTAGAAAACAGACTGGTAGGTATGAAATCAAGAGGTGTCTATGAAACACCAGGGGGTACAATTTTATACCAAGCACATCAAAATCTAGAAGAAATCACACTAGATAAAGAAACACAACATTTCAAACAACAAGTTTCATTAAAACTAGCTGATATTTTATACAATGGTCAATGGTACACGCCTCTTACAAAAGCATTACTTGCTTTTATTGATGAAACACAAAAGACTGTCAATGGAGATGTCAAATTAAAATTATATAAAGGTAATATTTTTAATGCTGGTATGACATCACCAGATACACTCTATGATGAACAAACTGCATCATTTGGAGAAGATGATCAGTATAATCAAATGGATTCACAAGGATTTATTAATCTCTATGGATTACCAATCCAAGTCAAAGCATTATTAGATCAAAAAAGAAATAAAGG
>DEPZ01000053.1:28956-56042 GCA_002359025.1 Erysipelotrichaceae bacterium UBA3379
TTTAATTCTTCCCTATCATTTGATGCGAGATTATATAAACATGATATTATGGGAAGTCTTGCACATGCGAATATGTTATATCATCAAGGGATTATAGATGAAATCAGTTATCAAGAAATCAAACAAGGATTAAATGATATCTTAAATGATATCAATACACATCGATTGGTATTTGATGAAACTGCTGAAGATATTCATATGTTTATAGAAAGTGAACTAACAAAAAGATATCCTAACAGTGGTAAAAAGCTCCACACTGCAAGATCTAGAAATGATCAAGTTGCATTAGATTTAAGATTATATGCAAGAGATGAAATACAAGATATTAAAAATATGTTAAAAGATTTGATACATACATTATGTTACCAATCTTCAAATCATCTCTATACATATATGTGTGGTTATACCCATTTACAACGTGCTCAACCGATTACCTTTGCTCATCATCTTATGGCATATGCACAAATGTTTTATCGTGATATAACAAGATTAGAAGATTGTTATAAACGTATGAATGTTTCACCATTGGGTTCAGGTGCATTGGCAACAACAACATATCCTATTGATAGATATTTTGTTGCACAACAATTAAACATGGATGATATAACTTATAATTCATTAGATGGAGTTAGTGATCGAGATTATGCTATTGAACTGAGTCATACTCTAGCAATCATTATGATGCATTTATCAAGATTGAGTGAAGAAGTGATTTTATGGAGTTCATGGGAATATAAGTATATTGAATTAGATGATGCTTATGCAACAGGATCAAGCATTATGCCACAAAAGAAAAATCCGGATATTGCAGAACTTGTAAGAGGAAAAAGTGCAAGAGTAATCAGTGATGTATCAACTCTACTGACTATGATGAAAGGATTACCTCTTGCCTATAATAAAGACATGCAAGAAGATAAAGAAGCTTTATTTGATGCCATTGATACTGTAAAACTTTGTTTGCCTGTTTTTAACGATATGTTAAAAACAATGAAAGTCAATGTAGAACAAATGAGAACCTTTGCAGCAAAAGGCTTCATTAATGCAACAGATTGTGCAGATTATTTAACAAAGAAAGGTTTAGCATTTAGGGATGCTTATTATATTACTGGAAAATTAGTATCTTATTGTATAGAAAACAATTATGTTTTAGAAACATTACCATTAGAAATATATCAATCATTTCATGAACTGTTTCAAGAAGATATATATCATGCTGTGTCATTAGAAACATGTGTGAATAATAGAAATGTTGTAGGTGGTCCAGCTCCAGAAACAGTGAAAAAGAGTATTGAAATGATGAAAAATCAATTGGGGGAATAGTATGAAAGTAGGAATTATTGGGGCAAGTGGATATGCAGGTTCAGAACTTCTAAGATTACTACTTATGCATAAAAATGTAGAAGTAACAAGTATCAGTTCAAAGAATTATCTTGGTAAAAGTATAGTTGATTTATACCCATCATTTTATCAACTCTGTGATTTACATTTTGAAACAGATGAAGAGGTCTTAAAGAAATGTGACATCATATTTGTTTCTTTACCACATGGACACAGTGAAAAATATGGGAAGTATTGTTTTGAATATGGAAAGAAGTTCATTGATTTGGGTGCAGACTTTCGTTTGGATCAGCAATCAGATTATAAAGAGTGGTATCAATTGGATTATCAATATGAAGATATTCATCAGTATCAAGTGTATGGATTAACTGAAGTGAATAGAGAAAAAATAAAAGAAGCAACTCTTATAGGTAATCCAGGATGTTATCCAACATCTATTACTTTAGGATTATATCCTTTATTAAAAGAAAAGATGAATAAAAATAATCATATAATTATAGATTCTAAATCTGGAACAACAGGTGCGGGGAAATCATTAACAGAAGATACACATTACCCAAGATGTTATTCATCTTTCCATCCCTATAAAATAGCGACTCATCGTCATACACCAGAAATCCAACAAGAACTCTCTAAAATAAACAATCATCATATAACAGTTACATTTACACCACATCTTCTTCCTATCCATAGGGGAATCTTATCAACAATATATGTTGATTTAAAAGAGGACATCTCATTTGAGGATGTTTATCAAACATATATAAATACATATAAAAATGAATACTTCGTAAGAGTCTTGCCAAAAGAAAAAACAGCTGATTTAAAATATGTTCAATATTCTAATTTTTGTGATATATCTTTACATTACAATCCAACACATCATCAATTAGTTATCATCAGTGTTATAGATAATATGATAAAAGGAGCAGCAGGACAAGCAATTCAAAATATGAATGTCATGTGTGGGTTTAAAGAAAGCGAAGGACTTGAATATATAGGACCATCATTTTAAGGAGGATTTATGAAAGAAATACATGGAGGGGTATGTGCACCCAAGGGCTTTCAAGCAAGTGGTGTACATTGTGGAATAAGAAAGAATAAAAATAAAAAAGATCTTGCATTAATTGTGAGTGATGTCATGTGCCATAGTGCCAGTGTTTATACATTAAATAAAGTCAAAGGTGCACCAATCTTTGTAACAAAAAATCATTTGAATAATCATGAAGCAAAAGCAATTATATGTAATAGCGGAAATGCTAATACATGTAATAGTAATGGAATAGAAATTGCTAATGAGGTATGTGAGTTATGTGCAAAAGAATTAAATATTGATGCATCTGATATTATTATTGCTTCTACTGGTGTTATTGGAGAACCATTAAATATTGAACCTTTTTCTAAGCATATGAAAAATCTTGTAGAACAATTAAATGTTCATGGAAGTGATGATGCAGCACATGCCATCATGACGACAGATACAAGTAAAAAAGAATGTGCAGTAGAGTTTATGCTTCATAATCAAACTTGTCATATTGGAGCTATTGCTAAGGGAAGTGGTATGATTCATCCTAATATGGCAACGATGTTATCATTTATCACAACAGATGTGAACATCTCTAAAGACCTGCTAGATCAAGTCTTACATGAAGTTGTTAATGATACATTTAATATGGTCAGTGTAGATGGAGATACATCTACAAATGATATGGTTTCTATTCTTGCTAATGGATTAGCAAAAAATCCTATGATTATTGATACAGGTAGTGATTATCAAATATTTAAAGAAGCTTTACTATCTGTATGTATTCATCTGGCTAGAGAAATTGCTAGTGATGGAGAAGGCGCAACAAAGCTTATCACATGTCATGTCATGAATGCCAAAACAATCAAAGATGCTAAAATAATATCAAAATCAGTGATTACAAGCTCATTAGTTAAAGCAGCAATGTTTGGAAAAGATGCAAACTGGGGACGTATCTTATGTGCGATTGGATATAGTGAAGCAGAATATAATGTCAATCTTATCGATGTTCATATCAAAAGCCAAGCTGGAGAAATTTGTGTTTGTAAACAAGGAATGGGAATTGTATTTAGTGAAGAAAAAGCATTAGACATATTACAAGAAGATGAAATTATTATTGATATTGATTTACATATGGGCAGTCAAAATGCGAAGGCATGGGGCTGCGATTTGACATATGATTATGTCAAGATTAATGGAGATTATAGAACGTGAGGGGATATAATGAATAATTCAATTCTAAAAGCAGATATTTTATCGCAAGCTTTACCTTATATTCAAAAATACAGTGGTAAGATAGTTGTCATTAAATATGGTGGTAATGCAATGATTAATGAAGAGTTAAAAATGAATGTTATTAATGAT
This sequence comes from Erysipelotrichaceae bacterium UBA3379, assembly GCA_002359025.1. Taxonomy (GTDB): domain Bacteria; phylum Bacillota_I; class Bacilli_A; order Erysipelotrichales; family Coprobacillaceae; genus UBA3379. The sequence goes on from DEPZ01000053.1 coordinate 32,684, forward strand.
GTTGTCTTATTATCTGAAATAGGTGTAAAAGTTGTATTGGTTCATGGAGGTGGACCTGAGATTAATAGAATGCTTGATAAAATAGGGAAAAAGAGTGAATTTATTGAGGGTTTAAGATATACTGATGAAGAAACAATAGATATTGTTCAAATGGTACTATCAGGAAAAACAAATAAAGATTTAGTTAAGATGATTACTCAAAAAGGTGGAAAAGCTATAGGTATTAGTGGTATTGATAATCAACTGATTATTGCTAAAAAGCATCAAAGTCAGCATGATCTAGGATATGTAGGAGATATTGAGAAGATAAATGAGAAAGTTATTTTGGATTTATTAGAAAAAGGATATATCCCCGTCATAGCAAGTGTAGGAAATGACCAAAATGGATGTACATATAATATCAATGGTGATACTGCAGCAGCAAAAATTGCTTCTGCATTACATGCTGAAAATATGATATTGGTGAGTGATATACCTGGATTACTAGAAGATAAAAATGATGAAACAACGCTCATCCCTTTGGCTCATGTTTATGAAGTTCATAGTCTTATACAACGAGGTATTATTAGTGGTGGGATGATTCCTAAGATTGAATGTTGTGTAAATGCACTAAGAGATCATGTTAAAAAAGCAGTTATTATTGATGGGAGAATACCTCATTCTATATTAATTGAAATGTTATCTAATGATGGTATTGGAACAATGTTTATAAGATAGGAGGATATCATGATAGATTTAAAAAATAGAAGTTTTTTAACTTTAAAAGATTATACGAAGGATGAAATAAGATATTTGTTAGACTTAGCTCATCAATTAAAGAAAGCTAAAAAACAAGGAAGAATAGGACAATCATTATTAGGAAAAAATATTGTTTTGCTCTTTGAAAAAACATCTACACGTACAAGATGTGCTTTTGAAGTTGCTGCTTTAGATGAAGGCGCACATGTTACATATTTAAATAATTCTCAAATGGGGAAAAAAGAGTCTATTGAAGATACTGCAAAAGTCTTAGGAAGAATGTATGATGGTATTGAGTTTAGAGGATATAAACAAGAAACAGCAGAAGATTTAATGAAATACTCTGGTGTACCTGTATGGAATGGATTAACAGATGTAGATCATCCAACTCAAACATTAGCTGATTTTTTAACAATTGAAGAACATCTAGATAAACCACTTGATGAAGTAAAATTTGTATTTACCGGTGATATTAGAAATAATGTATGTTATGGGTTGATGTATGGTGCAGCGAAAATGGGAATGCATTTTGTTGCATTAGGACCTAAAGATTTACATATTGATGATGAAGTTCTTCATTATTGTCAAGAACAAGCAAAATTATCAAATGGTAAAATTGAAGTCTTAGATAATATTGAAGAGGCTGTTAAAGATGCTGATGTTATTTATACTGATATATGGGTGAGTATGGGAGAAGATGAGAGTTTATATAAACCTAGAGTTGAAATGTTATCACCATATAAGGTAACTATGGATATGATGAACAAAACAGGGAAATCATCTACACTCTTTATGCATTGTTTACCATCTTTTCATGACTTTGAAACAGAAGTTGCTTCTATGAAGCAAAAAGAAGGTATTGATATTAGAGAAGTTGAAGATGAAGTCTTTAGATCATCACAGTCAGTTGTTTTTGATGAAGCAGAGAACAGAATGCATACAATCAAGGCAGTTATCGTCTCTACTCTTGTAGGACATATAGATATTTAGGTAAAATAAAGAAAAGAGGCATGACACTTAAAGATGAATAATTCAAATCTTTATTTGTCATAACCTCTTTTTTATTATTTAAACACTTGCATATTTGAGTGTTTTATAACCTTTATTTTATGCGTGAAAATTCACACTTAAAGTGACAAATCATAAAAAATGTACTCTATCCCTAAGTAAGCTGGAACTATTGTAAAGCTTTATGAAAGAGGTTACTATGTATATGCAAGATATATCGAGGGAGGAAAAAAAGATATGATGCAAAAAATTCAAAGATTCGGAGGAGCAATGTTTACGCCAGTATTACTGTTCGCGTTTGCTGGGATAGTTATTGGTATTGGAACATTGTTTACTACGGAAGCGATTATGGGGAGTCTAGCAGCTCCTGAGGGTTTATGGTATCAATGCTGGAATGTCATCTTACAAGGTGGATGGACAGTATTTAACCAATTACCATTATTGTTTGTTGTAAGTTTACCTATTGGATTAGCAAAAAAACAACAAGCAAGATGTTGTATGGAAGCCTTGGTACTTTATCTCACTTTCCAATATTTTCTAAGCACAATATTAAGTCAATGGGGATCTACATTTGATGTGGACTTTAGCTTAGAAGTTGGTGGAACAAGTGGTTTAGCAATGATAGCAAGTATTAAGACATTGGATATGGGGATGATAGGTGCTTTAGCTATTTCTGGTATAGTGATTGCATTGCATAACCGTTTCTTTGATACTGAATTACCTGAATGGCTAGGAACATTTAGTGGTTCATCATTTGTTGTTATTATTGGGTTCTTTGTATTAATTCCTGTTGCATTTCTAGCAGCATGGTTATGGCCTATGGTTCAATCAGGAATGAGAAGTTTCCAAATATTTATTTCTAATGCAGGATCTATTGGTGTATGGGTATTTATATTTATGGAACGTATTTTGATTCCATTTGGATTACACCATCTATTATATTTCCCATTCTTCTATGATTCAGCTATTGTTAATGGTGGTATTTATTCTACATGGGCAAACCAACTTCCTGCTTTAGCAGCAAGCAGTGAGTCATTAAAAACACTAGCTCCTTATGCATGGCCAACTTTAACTGGTTTATCTAAGATATTTGGATGTACTGGTATAGCTCTTGCATTCTATTCAACTGCGAAAAAGTCAAAGAAAAAACAAATTGCTGGTTTGTTGATTCCTATTACTTTAACTGCAATTTTCTGTGGTGTTACAGAACCAATAGAATTTACATTCTTATTTATTGCCCCTGCTCTATTTGTCGTTCATGCTGTATTAGCTGCAACACTTTCTACAGTTGCTAATGCACTAGGTGTAGTTGGTGTATTATCAGGTGGTTTGATTGAGATGTCAGCTCTTAACTTTATTCCGTTAATGTCATCTCATTGGCAAACATATTTAACATTATTATTAGTAGGGATTGTCTTTGTAGGAATATACTTTGTTGTCTTTAGATTCTTAATCTTGAAGTTTGATTTCAAAACTCCTGGTAGAGAAGATGATGAAGAAGATATTAAATTCCATACAAAAGCAGACTTTAAAGAAAAACAAGCAGAATCTAAACAAGGAAGTTTAGAAGAAAAAATCTTAGAAGCTTTAGGTGGAAAAGACAATATTATTGATGTTACAAATTGTGCAACACGTTTACGTGTTAATGTTAAAGATGAAACATTAGTAAAAAGTGATTCATATTTTAAATCTATCGGTACACATGGTATTAAAGCAACAAAAAACAATATTCAAGTTATTGTTGGTTTAAAAGTTGCAAGTGTAAGAGAAGATTTTGAAAAATTATTGTAAAAGAAAGGTGAAGATCATGGCTCGAAAAAGCAAAAATAATAAGGAATATCAAAAACTAAACAAATATTTTATGATTGCAAAAGTGTTTTTATTAGCAACTCCTTTAATTTGTTATTTCTATATTTTATTACAATCATCAATATTAGGTTCAAGTTTTCAAGAAATACTTGTTCAAAATCCACAAGTAACAATTATATTTTTAATCGCAATGATAAATCCTTATATTGCTTATATAGTTAAACTTATTCAAAAACATTTAGAACAGAAAGATTATCAATTTAGTTGTCTTAATATGGCTATATTATTAGTAGCACAAATTCTAACATTCAATGTGTTTTATTTCTTTATGTTATTATATGTGTTTATTCGAGCTATTCGCTATTATGATATTCAACTTTTAAATAATTTAAGAAAAATAACAATCAAACAAACATTGTTTAATGGTGGAGGAAGTTTGTTTGTCTTGTTAATAAGTGGTATCAGCTTATTTTCAACAATAAAATTAATGTAGAGGAGAAAAGAAAAAATGGAAAAGAAGTATTCAGTAACAGTTGCTGGTGGAGGAAGCACATTTACACCAGGTATCGCATTATTATTATTAGATCATCAAGATCGTTTCCCAATTAGAAAAATCACATTCTATGATAATTTTGCTGAACGTCAAGAAACAATTGCAAAAGCATGTGAAATCTATTTAAGAGAAAATGCACCAGAAATCGAATTTAATTATACAACAGATCCTGAAACTGCATTTACAGATGTAGATTTTGTTATGTGTCATATTAGAGTTGGATTATATGCAATGCGTGAAAAAGATGAAAAAATCCCATTGAAATATGGAGTTGTAGGACAAGAAACATGTGGTCCTGGAGGTATTGCATATGGAATGAGAAGTATTGGTGGAGTTATTGAAATCTTAGATTATATGGAAAAATATTCACCAAATGCATGGATGCTAAACTATTCAAATCCAGCTGCAATTGTTGCAGAAGCAACAAGAAGATTAAGACCAAATTCTAAAATTTTAAATATCTGTGACATGCCAATTGACTTAGAAGAAAAAATGGCTAGCATGGTTGGATTAAGTTCACGTAAAGAAATGTCAGTAGGATATTATGGATTAAACCACTTTGGATGGTGGCATAAAATTGAAGATAAAGATGGAAATGATTTAATGCCAGCTATTAAAGAACATATGAAAGCTAATGGATTTGCAGATGCATTATCTAAAACAAATCAACATGTTGAACAAAGTTGGATAGAAACATTTGCAAAAGCAAAAGATGTATATGCTTTAGATCCAGATACAATTCCTAATACTTATCTAAAATATTATTTATTCCCAGATTATGTAGTAGAACACTCTAATCCAGAATATACAAGAGCTAATGAAGTTATGGATCATAGAGAAAAAATTGTATTTGGTGCATGTAGAGATATTATTGAAAAAGGAACTGCTAAAGATTGTGGATTTGAAGCTGACGCACATGCTGAATATATTGTGGATCTTGCTTGTGCAATTGCTAAAAACACAAAAGAAAAAATGTTATTAATTGTGCCAAATGAAGGTGCTATTGAAAACTTTGATAGAACAGCTATGGTAGAAATTCCATGTATAGTAGGATCAAATGGATATGAAAGAATTGTACAAGGTGCAATTCCACAATTCCAAAAAGGTTTAATGGAACAACAAGTTTCTGTAGAAAAATTAACAGTAGAAGCATGGATTGAAGGAAGCTATCAAAAATTATGGCAAGCAATTACTTTATCAAAAACTGTACCAAGTGCAAAAGTAGCTAAACTTATCTTAGATGATCTTATTGAAGCAAATAAAGGTTATTGGCCAGAATTAAAATAATATGGGATTCTTTAGTAGAAAGAAAGCAAAAGCAATCTATGCTTTTGCAAACGGGAAAACAGTAGATATTAAAAATGTACCAGATGAAGTTTTTGCAACAAAAATGATGGGAGATGGAATAGCAATTATTCCTCAAGAAGGAAAAATATATGCTCCAATATCAGGCAATGTAAAAATGATTATGGAAAAAAGCCAACATGCTGTTGGTCTTGTAAGTGAAGATGATATAGAAATATTGATACATGTTGGTTTAGATACAGTCAATCTTAATGGTGAAGGATTTGAAACACATGTTAAAGTTGGTGATCATGTAGAAAAAGGAACACTTCTTATCAGTTATGATAAAGAGTCTTTAAATAATAAAGATATAAATGATATTACAATGCTTGTGTTAACAGATCCGGGGCATTATCAATATACAAAGTTTTATACAGACATGGCAGTAAAAATTAATGAATCTCCTATTATAGAGTATAAATAGAGGTACGGATTTATTCCTACCTCTTTTTGCATCTACAATTCATTCCAAGAGTATGTTATGATATATCAAGGAGATAGGGGGAATAGAATGCAATTAGAAGAACTGATTAATAAGAACTATAGTCAACTCAATGAAAATGATTTATATATTTGGAAATATATATCTACCCATCGGAAAGAATGTGAAAATATATCAATAAATCAACTTGCTGATTATTGTCATGTGTCAAGAACAACAATTCTACGTTTTTCTAAAAGATTAGGTTTAAAAGGATTTACGGAATTAAAGGTTTTATTAAAAATAGATAATAATATAAGTAAATATTATTTAGATGGTGTTGATACACTTTATAAAACATATAGTCAATATCTAGAAGAGATTAAAAATAAAGATATGATCCAGGTTATTGAGTCAATGATATCTGCAAAAAATATATATGCTTGTGGAACTGGGAGTGTACAAAATCATGTTGTATCTGAAATGAAAAGATCATTTTTAGAAGTAGGGAGGATGATTTATAGTATTCGTTCTTTAGCAGATGAAATAAATGCCTTTGAAGAGGTTATTGATAAAGACGATTTCGTTATTTTGGTTTCTCATTCTGGAGAAAATGAAAAAATAATTTCTTTTGCAAAAAATTTAAAAGCAAAAGGAGTTCAAACTATGGGAATTACTTCAAAGAAAAATAATACTTTATTACAGATTGTAGATTATCCTTTTTATGTTGTAGTACCAACAATAGCGAATCCCCTTGGACCAAGACATGAAGGATTAGTAAGTTATTTTTTATTAATTGATTTCTTATTAGTGAAATATCTAGATTATTATGAAAGGATTAAAAAATAATGACATTAACAGAATTAGTCAATGAACATTATAATGAATTAAACGAAAATGATCTTTATATATGGCAATATATATGTCATCATAAAATAGAATGTCAAAATATGTCTATACATGAATTAGCACGTTCATGTAATGTTTCTCATACAAGTATTACACGTTTTACTAGAAAAATTGGTTTAGATGGATATAGCGAGTTAAAAGTCTATTTAAAATGGAGTACACAACAAAAATCAACATTTAATCATCAAATTCTTTCTAATATACCTATGGAATTGAAAAGAACTATAGATCATATATACGATTTGGATTTAGATCGAATACTATTAATGATAGATACTGCAAGACATATTTATATATGTAGTTCTGGAGAGGTTCAAAGACATGTTGCACAGGAATTAAAAAGAGAATTTACATATTGTAAAAAAATATTTTATGTTATTGAGGGAGATACAGAAATAGATAACATTTTAGCCAATGTGACCAGTGAAGATCTTTTTATTTTAATTTCTTTATCTGGAAATAATGAAAAGATTGCATTAATTGCGAAAGTTCTTGCAAAAATGAAAGTACAATGTATAGGTATTGCATCAGGACATCACAATTTGCTTGCTCAGCATGCAAGTGAATATATTTCATTTGAATCTACTGGGTTTGAAACAGGTTTTCTACCACGCACTTATCATGCGACAAGTCATTTTTTTATTATAGTGGATATGTTATTTTTGAAGTACTTGCAATTTTGTTCTTTAAAAGATGAATATAAAGTGTGAATTTAGAATAATCTATTTGATTAATAAGAGTTGATCATATTATAAGATCTGATGATAAAATCACAATTCAACCATTATCAGGTTGTAAAAACAAAGAATTCTAGAAAAACTATTAATTTCTAATGTTAAATTAACATAAGGAGAATTTCAAGGACTTGATTACGCATTAAATCTATAGACATAGATGATATGAATAATTTGAAAATCAATCTTTTGATCAGAACTAAAAATAGGCATAGTCACAGGACTATGTCTATTTTTAAAGTCTATATAAAAATGATTTGAGTGTATTTTCATTGTTTTTTAAATACCAACAATAAAATACAGCATGTGCATCTGGGTCTGTAATAGGAATAATTTTACGATTCGTTGGTACACCTTCTAAGTTCATCATAATGTCTGAAGTAAATGAAGGTAAAGAAGAAAGTTCTATAAGATCATAGAATACTGTTCTATCCTGTTGAACAAGAAATTTTGTATTAGGCATGGTCTTTTTATGCATATCATTCCAAAATCCTATATTAGACATTAATAACATTCTTCCTCCATCCATTTCTTTTAATGTTAGAGATTTTCTTGAAGATAAGGGATGATCAAAAGGAAGTGAAAAGAACAGTTGTTCTTGCATGAATTCAATACTTTCGATATCTTCATCATCACTTGCATAAGGCATGATAATGACAGTATAAGTTTTATCTTTTAAGCCATTTACAAGAATGTTTTTATCTTTTATTTCACTTGCGATAGTTTTTTCAGTAAATATCTGAGCGGCTTTTTGTGTCAAAATTGTATTAGGAGCAGGAGCACAAGAGCCAATAGAAAATGTATGTAACTTCTTATCAAAGTTAATCAATTGAGTTTTCATATCATGAGTATCATCTATAATTCTTTTGGCTAGATTTACAGCTAGTTTTCCGGTATCATTTAATACAATTCTATTTTTTGTTCGTGTAAATAAAGATACACCTAAATCTTCTTCTAGTTTTTGCATTGATCTTGTTAAAACAGGTTGAGATATATGTAGTACTTTTGCTGCTTTGGATAATGTTTCATATTCATTAAATGTTAATAAATAACGTAGTTGTTCTAATTCAAGCATATTGATCCCTCACTATTCTAATTTATTATAACAGATTTCCATATTTATATTGTACATTTTCAAATAATGGGACTAAAATAATATATGGTATAGGAGGAAAATGAATATGAAAACTTTATATTTAATGCGTCACGGACAAACATTGTTCAATGTACAACATAAGATTCAAGGATGGTGTGATTCACCTCTTACAGAGTTAGGAGAAAAACAAGCAAGAGTTGCTGGTGAATATTTTAAAAATAATCATATTACTTTTGATCATGCTTATTCTTCAACTTCTGAAAGAGCCTGTGATACTTTAGAATTAGTGACTGATTATAAAATGCCTTATACAAGAGTAAAAGGTTTAAAAGAATGGAATTTTGGTGTTTATGAAGGAAAAGACGAATGTTTAAATCCAAAATTACCATATGGTGATTTCTTCAAACAATTTGGTGGAGATGGAGAAATGGAGTTAAGAGCTCGTATGAATAAAACATTAACTGAGATAATGAATAAAGATAATCATCAATGTGTATTAGCTGTATCACATGGTGCTGCATGTGCTCAATTCTATAGAGCATGGGAAGAACATGCAAAAGTAAAGAAAACAGAAAGATTTTATAATTGTTGTATACTTAAATATGAATATGAAGATGGAATTTTTACATTAGTAGAAATCATTAATAAGAATATTACAGAATAATATGGACACAACAAATAAAAAAAGATTCTTTCAAGCAGATGTAGATATGATTCATGGACCTATATTTAAGTCTTTAGTCATATTTGCATTTCCTTTGCTTATATCTAATATTTTTCAACAATTATATAATACAGTCGATACAATGATTGTAGGAAACTATTTAGGTGATATATCACTTGCTGCAATAGGTTCATGTACATCTATATATGACTTATTAGTAGGTTTTGCATTAGGAATTGGAAATGGGTTAGCTATTGTTACGGCAAGAAGTTATGGTGCAAATGATAAAGATTTATTAAAAAAATCTGTTGGAAGTTCTATGGTCATTGGTATTGCAGTATCTGTTATATTAACTATTATTGGTATGATATTTTTAAAACCATTACTTGGTTTATTAAATACACCAGTAGAAATCATAGATGAAGCATATAGTTATATATCAGTTATTGTTATGTTTATTATTGTTATGTTTGCATATAATTTATGTGCAGGATTAATGAGAGCTATTGGAAACAGTATTATGCCTTTAGTCTTTTTGATTATTTCTTCATTATTAAATATTGTTTTAGATATCTTCTTTATTACACAACTGAATATGGGAGTACAAGGAGCTGCAGTCGCAACAGTGATTTCCCAAGGTGTTTCCGTTGTTCTATGTATTATCTATATAATCAAAAAAACACAGATCTTGATGCCTGAAAAAGTTCATTTTCAAAAAGATGTGAATCTATATAAAGAATTATTAGGACAAGGGTTTTCTATGGGATTTATGAGTTGTATTGTTTCAGCTGGATCAGTTATCTTGCAATATGGAATTAACAATTTAGGATATTTAATTATTGCAGGTCATACAGCAGCAAGAAAACTCTACATGTTCTTTAATATGCCTTTTACAGCTATGGCACTAGCTATTAGTACATTTGTATCACAAAATAGAGGTGCAGACCAAAGAGATAGAATAAAACAAGCTATGAGATGCGCTTATGTATATGATATCGTTGCTACAATTATTGTAAGTATTATTATCTTTTTATTTGGTTCATCATTAGTAAAAATGATATCTGGTTCTAGTGAAAGTGTTGTATTAGATAACGGTACATTATACCTTAAAATTGTTGCACCGTTCTATCTTATATTAGGAATACTTATACAAACAAGATATGCACTTCAAGGAATAGGACAAAAATTATTGCCATTGATTTCTAGTGTTATAGAGTTTATTGGAAAAATTATCTTCGTATTCGTATTTATTCCACAATTTCAATATATGGCAGTCATTTTCTGTGAACCAGTCATTTGGTGTGTTATGTGCATCCAGTTAGTTTATTCATTTTATACAAATTCATATATTAGAAATAAGATTGCTTAATATAGGCAATCTTTTAATATATCAAGTTATGAATTATATTTTTGCTATATGTTTGAAATATTGATGATTTATCATATATATTATGATTGTTCTTTCTAAGTAAAAGTAAGGTTATTTAGGTGTATAGTATAATCTAAAATATTTTAAGAATGATTTTTATCTGTTTTTCACTTTTATCATAATATTATAAATACTGCATGGATTAATAAAATAATCATAATAATTGTTAAGCATAATACAAGATAATTAAAAGTTTTATGAGTGTGATTATATATTTTTACAGAGTATTTTTTTTGATACCAACTTACAAATAAAGTATCCAATAAAAGAATAGCCAGTTTTATAATATTACTTTTAAAAACAATATCTAATATTGTCCCTATAGCAATCGTAAAGACTATACTTAATTTTATTTTCATTGCATGTGACATAATATTTTTCTCCTTTTATATATAAATGTATATTTATTTTCATACATCAATTTCATATTACACTTTACATCTAAGTTTTTTGAACTTAATTTTTTAATATTCTTTTTAAATTATAACAATACTATATTCATATATCTATAACTTTAAATAAATTTGGTTATATTTTAAAAGTATTATGTTTTGAATTTTCAGTTAGATTATTTGGTGCATTTATGTCATCTTGTAATCTAAGTTGTCTTATTTATGTTGATAGATATCTTCAATAAGCTAATACTTTCATTATATGCGACTAGTATGACTGATAAATTATTTTTCTTAATATGGTAAGCGAATATCATGAAATAAAGTGACTGTATAGTTTTATTGATTATATGACTTTACTAACCAATGCTTCATTATATTTAATGGTGAGCATATGATTTGATAATATCACTAATTAGCGATATTATTATTGCATGAATAAGATAGATAAAATAGTCAATCAAGATAAACTTGCTTTATCAACATTAATTGTTTTTGTGAAATCTCATCATTCTGTATATCAAAGAGAGATGAAAACAATTAGAGAAAGTGGATTGACAGTTTCACAATTTGCTGTATTAGAAGCTCTTTATACATATAAAGAATTAACAATTAATGAAATTATTCAAAAGAATCTTTCTACATCTGGCAATATGACAGTTGTGATAAGAAATTTAGAAAAATGTGGGTTGGTAGAAAGGAAAGTGAATTTCAAGGATAAAAGAAGTGCTTTGATTACTTTGACTCAAAAGGGACAAAATAAAATTGAAAGTATATTACCAAAACATTATTCTAATGTTATTGAAATTATGAATGTACTTACAGATGAAGAAAAACAACTATTAAAACAATTATTAAAGAAGTTAAGTGGGGTGAAATGATGAATTTAAGATTAATAGATTTTATTGTGAAAGGACCAAATCCACATATGGTTGGAGATGGTTTTAGAGTTTCACAATATCTTCCAGGAGTAGATTTAGAAAAAAGAATGTCACCATTTTTAATGCTAGATTACCATGCAACCTATAGATATGAGCCATCATCTTCACCAAAAGGTGTAGGTGCACATCCTCATAGGGGATTTGAAACTGTGACAATTGCATATCAAGGTTCAATAGAACATCATGATAATCAAGGGAATCACGGCATTATTCATGCAGGAGATGTCCAATGGATGTCCGCTGCATCAGGTGTTTTGCACAAAGAATATCATGAAAAAGAATTTAGCCAAAATGGTGGAGTTCTTCATATGATTCAATTATGGGTAAACTTACCAGCATCAATGAAAATGAATAAACCCAAATATCAAGCCTTACTAAAAAAGGATATGGGTTACATAGATTTAAAAGAAAATGGTTCTATTCAAATTATTGCTGGTCAAGTAGATGGAATAAGTGGGCCTGCCAGTACAGCTACACCAATAAATATGTATAATGTACATATGAATAAAGGTAGTCGTATTGTATTAAATGAACCATCACATTTTAATACAGGCTTATTGGTTGTCAAAGGAAATATAACTATTCAAGGACAAAATATTGATGATGGTGATTTGGTTATTATGCAAAATAATGAAGGTCAAATAATCATTGAAAGTCAAGAAGAAGCAATTGTTTTTGTGATGAGTGGAGAACCTATTCATGAACCCATTGTTTTCCATGGACCATTTGTAATGAATAGTGAAGAAGAAATTAGACAAGCATATAAAGATTATTATGATGGTTATTTTGGAAATTTAGATTTTTAAGGAGAAAAGAAAATGAGTAAAGTATTATATATTAAAACAAACATTAAAGAACAATCAAGAACATATCAAATCAGTGATGCATTTATAGAAGAATACAAAAAAAGTCATCCAGAAGATGAAATTATTACATTAGATTTATATAAAGAAAATATTGATTTTTTAAGACCAGAAGATTTAGGTGCAGTCTTTGGACCAAAGACTGAAGAAAGCAAAAATCACAAAGTCTTAAAATATACATATCAATTTGCTCAAGCAGATAAATATATTTTTGCAGATCCAATGTGGAATTTAGGTGTGCCAGCAATGTTAAAAGCATATATTGATTATGTCAGTGTAACAGGTATTACATTTAAATATACTGAAACAGGACCTGTAGGATTATTGAAAGGTAAGAAAGCTATTCATATAACATCAGCAGGTGGAAATTATGAAAATGCACCTGTAGAAATGTCCCATCGTTATTTACAAACAATATTAAGTTTCTTTGGAATAGAGGATATTGAATTCCTTGCAGCATATAATTTAGATGTGCAAGGAATTGATACTCAAGCAATATTAGATGAGTCAATTGAAAAAGCAAAAAAACTTGCTGTTGAATTTTAATATAAAAAATGTCAATAAGAACAATCTTATTGGCATTTTTTGGTAAAGAAACAGAAGATTTCTAACATTTCTTTATTTCTATAAATCATGGCTTCAGGATGAAACTGTACTGAATAAATAGGTAGCGTTTCATGTTCCATAGCTTCTATAATTTGATCTTCACTTTTTGCGACAGCGTGAAATCCAGGTGCTAACTTTTTAACTGATTGGTGGTGGAAACTATTGACAAAGTTTTCATTTTTTAATGCTTCTGATAGAAAGGAATCTTTCTCGATATGAATAGAATGAACAGGATAATCACGTCTTTCTTTTTGTTGATGTTGTAAAATAGAGTCACCAGCCATAATATTATCTTGAAATAAAGTTCCCCCAAAAGAAACATTGATAATCTGATGACCACGACATATACCTAGTATAGGCTTATGCAATTTTGCAGCAGATTGTATAAGATTGATTTCATAGACATCTCTTTTTGAACTAGATTGACCAAGATATGGTGTATAACTTTCATGATAAAATAGAGGATTGACATCAACACCTCCACTCACTAATAAACCATCAATCATTTCTATTTGTTGTTGAATGATGTCTTGTTGCTCACATACTGGTAAAAGTACAGGTACACCACCTGCATGAATAATAGCTTGAATATAATCTTCATTAATTTTTTGTATATCGTTTTCTTTGTGTTTCCCCTCACTACATGTTATTCCTATAATAGGTTTTTTCATATATCACTCACTCTTTTCTGTATTATATGTTTCATTATATCATACTCATTTATAAAAAGAATACTATTCCTCTTTATATTTTCTTTTTATAAAAATAACACCAACATAAGGACAGTTTTATGGTATGATTGTAATGAGGTGAATGAGAGTATGGAAAAAAGAGTATTTGAAAAATTGGGAGTAGAAACTTCTTTGCTTGGATTTGGATGTATGAGATTTCCTTTAGATGAGCAAGGAGAAATTGATGAAAAACAAGCTGAGGAAATGATAGATTTAGCTATTTCTAAAGGTGTTAATTATATTGATACTGCTTATCCTTATCATGATGGTAAAAGTGAACCTTTTGTAGGTAAAGTTTTAAAGAAATATAACAGAAAAGATTTTTATCTAGCAACAAAATTACCTATTTGGAAAATCAATAGTCAAGAAGAAGCTAGAGAGATTTTTGAGTCTCAATTAAAGAGATTAGATGTAGATTATGTGGATTTCTATTTATTACATGCTTTAGATAAAGATAAATGGGAAAAAATTAAAGAATATCATTTAATAGAACTTTGTGAAGAATTAAGACAAGCTGGAAAAATTAAATATCTAGGATTTAGTTTTCATGATGAATATCCTGTATTTGAAGAGATTTTAACATCTTATCATTGGGATTTTTGTCAATTACAACTCAATTATATGGATATGAATATACAAGCTGGTCAAAAAGGTGTAGATCTAGCTAATAAACTCAATATACCATTAGTGGTCATGGAACCAATCAAAGGTGGAAGTTTAGCCAGCTTACCAGAAAATGTTACAAATATGTTTAAAGATTATAATCAAGAAGCTTCACTTGCATCATGGGCATTACGCTATGTCGGAACACTACCAGGAGTAAAAGTGATTTTAAGTGGTATGAGTACTTTAGAACAAGTTAAAGATAACTTAATCACATTTGAAAATTATCAAAACTTAAATCAAGAAGAACAAAGTATTGTACAAAAAGTATCAGATACATTACATTCAAGAATGAAAAATGGATGTACAGGTTGTGCATATTGTATGCCTTGTCCTTTTGGTGTCAATATTCCTGCTAACTTCAAATATTGGAATAACTGTTTTGTCTATGAAGATGAAAAAACATTTAAAGGAAAATATCAAGCAATGCTAGATAAAGAAAAAGCAAGTCAATGTAAACAATGTGGTGTATGTGAAAAAATGTGTCCTCAACAATTACCTATTAGAGAAGACTTGAAAAGAGTTGTACAAGATATGGAAGGGTAGTTCGACTATCCTTTTTTGTGTTATAATAGACATGCATGGGGAGTGATTATAGTGAAGAAAAAAATAATTTTAATATGTAGTTTAATAGGTATTGTTATTATTGGGGTGATGGGATATAACGCATATAAACAATACACAAAACAAAAAATATTAGATTCAATTCAAGTGACATTTATTGATGAATCGTCTATAGAGTATGGTAGTGATTTTCAAGGAGAAAACTATATTCAAGATATCTCAGGAACATTGAAAACATTGTCATCTTTAGATACACATAAGATAGGGAAACAAGAAGTCACATATGTGGTTACTAAAGAAAATTTAGAAAAAGAGTTTGCAAAAGAATTTGAAGTTGTAGATACACAAAAACCTCAAATCACACTTTCTAAAGAAAATGTAACTTTAGATTATGGAAGTCAGATAGATATTGCTTCATATATTCAATCTATAAAAGATCCAGTTGATGGAGATATACCTTATTCTAAAGATAAAAAAGATATCAATTACTATACATACACTAATGATATAGATACAAAAAAACCAGGTACATATAAAATAGATATCATAGCAATAGATAAAAATAAAAATCAAACAACAAAAACATTAAAAATCACAATCAAAGAACAAATCAAAAAACAAGTTAATGAAGAAACAAATACCAACCAAACAACATCTACACCAGTTAAAAAAACAACAGGTACTAATAAAGTCATAGTGATAGATCCCGGACATCAGGGTAAAGGAAATAACGCAAAAGAAGCGATAGGACCTGGATCATCTACTAAAAAAGCAAAAGTAGCAACTGGAGCAACCGGTGTTTCTTCAGGTAAACCAGAATCTCAAATCACATTAGAAATAGGTCTCAAGTTAAAACAAGAACTAGAGAGTAGAGGGTATACAGTCATCATGACAAGAACAAGTCAAAATGTAAATATTTCTAATCGACAAAGAGCGAAGATAGGAAACCAAGGAGATGCAGTGATTCATTTACATTGTGATAGTATTGATTCCTCAAGTGTTAGAGGTGCTCATACAATTGCTCCTTCAAAGAATAATCCTTATTGTCCATCTATTTATAATCTTTCTTCCTCACTTGCTAGAAATGTCATTAATCAATATTGTCAAGCAACGGGTATAAAAAATAGAGGGGTAGATTATAGAAATGATTTAACAGGTATTAATTGGAGTGAAGTTCCTTCTATTTATTTAGAAATGGGATTTATATCAAATAGTAAAGAAGATCAATTGTTAACAGATTCATCTTTCCAAAACAAATGTGCTATAGGAATAGCAAATGGTATAGATGCTTATTTTTCATAGAAAAGTATCATTGATCATAAGAGAAAAAGTATCGCTGAGATACTTTTTTTAATATGAATTAATATATAAATAAAACAATAAAAGTATAAACAATAAGTGTAACGATCATAAATAAAGAAATGAATGCTGATTGAAAATCTTCATCTTCATCAGATTTATTAAGTGGGGATATTAACATTGGAATAGCAAATCCAGTAGGACACATAAAATAAAGAATAACAGCAATCATATAGTTTTTATCATGCATAAGTGTAGGAAAGAAAATAAAGAAACCAATAATAATAAGTGTAAATAAAACTATTCTAAGTAATAATAATCTCATGAGAGAACCTAGAGTATCTTTGTTGATTTTTAAGTTATAACCAATAATAAATAATATCATTCCTACAATCGGTACAGTTACCTGATTAATTGTATTTGTATAGATATCAATAAAAGCACTATGACTCAAATAATTATAAAATCCAGATATATTTAATATGAGTCCAAGAAATACTGCAATTACAAAAGAATTAGTAAAAATAGTTTTTAATAAATGTTTGATATTTGTCTTGCCAGCAGAAATCTTTGTAACAATTATCGGGATGATAATAAATGCTATAAATGTCCCTGCAATATCAAAAATAACAGTATGACTGGCATAACTTAGTCCTACAATAGATGTATATAAAGGTAATGCAACATTGCCACCTTCACATGTGGTAAGAAGATATGGTGAAATATGCGCTATTTCTTTTCCGGTGAAGCGACTTAGTATTTTTCCTATTATCATTGTTAGACAAAATGCTATAAAGACATAAAGTATAATATAGATCGAAGCTGGTTGAATGGTTGTAGTAAGAATAATATTGAAAATCATGATTGGAAATAAAATATTGAAAACAATACGATTAGCACCTTCTTTTTGTTGAGGGGTAATCCAATTTTTTGTTCTTGCAAATACTCCTAAACCAATCATAAAGAATACTGGAAATAATGTAGATAAAGCTGCCATATATAATTTCTCCTTCAAGCATTTTCATTATATAAATATATATGATGTATATCAAATACTTATATTTTATATATTCCTATACTTGAAAAGCATAGGTACAAAGAATAGAATGAAGATAGAGGTGAAGAATATGGAATTAAGAGTGATAGAATATTTTTTAACTATCGCAAGAGAAGGCAGTATTTCTAAAGCGGCTGATGTTTTACATATTACTCAGCCAACGCTTTCTAGACAAATGAAAGAATTAGAAAAAAGTTTTGGCAAGCAATTATTTATACGAGGTAATCGAAAGCTGACTCTTACAAAAGATGGCATGATATTTAAACAATATGCAAGTGAAATTGTGAATTTGGTTGAAAAGACTAAGAGTGAAATGTTGAAAAGTGAAGAAGAATTATCGGGAGAAATTTATATTGGTAGTGGAGAGAGTTCTGGCATGAGACTTGTTATGAAAGTTATAGCAAACATGCAAAAACTTTATCCTCATGTAACGGTACATATACATAGTGGAAATGCTCAAGATATTGCTTATAAATTAAATAGTGGATTGTTAGATTTTGGTGTTTTTATAGATCCTGTAGATTTATCGAAATATGATTATTATCAATTACCAATCAAAGAAAAATGGGGAGTTTTAATGCGACGAGATAGTGATTTATCTCGATATGAAAAAATAACTGCAGATATGTTGAAAAATTATCCAGTCATTTTATCTGATCAAGAAATAGTAAAAAATGAAATTGCTGGATGGATAGGTGGTAATGATAGAAAACTAGATGTAAGAGTCACCTATAATCTTATTCATAATGCTGCATTATTAGTAGAAGAAAATGGTGGATATGCATTGACGTTTCAAGGACTTGTTCATACAGATGAAAAGAGTTTACTATGTTTTAGACCATTAGAACCTATATTAGAAGAAGATATTCATATAGCTTGGAAGAAATATCATGTCTTTTCTAAACAAGCTGAAAAATTTCTTGAATTGTTAAAAGAAGAAGTAAAACATAGAAAAGATGACAAGAATGATAGATTTTGAAAAAATAGTTGCATTATAATAAATTTTTTATGGACATTTTATGCTAAATTCAATAAAATGATGATATAAATAAAATGAAAAGGAGACAGGTATAGTATGAGTGGTTTTTTTGGTGTAGCATCACAAAACGATTGTGTTATGGATTTGTTTTTTGGAACAGATTATCATTCGCATTTAGGAACAAGACGTGGAGGAATGGCTGTTTATGGAAAGGAAGGATTTAATCGTTCTATTCATAATATAGAGAATTCTCCATTTAGAACGAAGTTTGAAAAAGATGTAGAAGAGTTTGCAGGTAATATTGGTATTGGGTGTATTTCTGATAGTGAAGCACAGCCTTTATTAGTAAACTCTCATTTAGGGTCTTTTGCGATTACTACTGTGGGAAGAATTAATAATCTAGATGAGTTAAGAACTTTATGTTTTGAGCAAGGAAAGACTCATTTTCTTGAAATGAGTGGAGGAGAGATTAATCCTACAGAAATGGTTGCTGCTTTGATTAATCAAAAGGAATCAATTGTTGATGGAATTCAACATGCTCAAAAATTAATTAAAGGTTCAATGAGTATCTTAATTATGAATAGTGAAGGTATTTATTGTGCAAGAGATAAACTAGGAAGAACTCCTGTTATTATTGGAAGAAAAGATAATGCATATTGTGTGACTTTTGAAAGTTCTGCTTTCTTGAATCTTGGATATCATCACTATAAAGATTTAGGTCCAGGTGAAATTGGATTTATATATCCTCATGGATTTACTCAAAAAGTAAAACCAAATGACAAAATGAAAATATGTTCATTCTTATGGGTTTATTATGGATATCCAACATCTACATATGAAGGAATCAATGTAGAAAAAATGAGATATGACTGTGGAAGTATGCTTGCAAAAAGAGATGGAGATACTGTTAAACCAGATAGTGTTGCAGGTGTACCTGATTCAGGATTAGCTCATGCGATTGGATATGCAAATCAATCTGGTATTCCATTTGCAAGACCATTTATTAAATATACACCAACATGGCCACGTTCATTTATGCCGCAAAGTCAAGGTCAAAGAAATTTAATTGCTAAAATGAAATTAATTCCTGTTAAAGAATTAATTAATGATAAAAGCTTATTATTAATTGATGATTCTATTGTCAGAGGAACACAATTAAGAGAAACAACAGAATTTTTATATGATTCTGGAGCAAAAGAAGTTCATGTAAGACCAGCATGTCCACCGATATTATTTGGATGTAAATACTTAAATTTCTCTCGTTCTAATTCAGAATTAGATTTAATTACAAGAAGAGTTATTAAAGACTTAGAACAAGGGGATGTTGATGATGAAACATTAGCACAATATGCTGATCCAGATAATCCAAAATATCAAGCCATGCTAGATGAAATCTGTAAAAGATTAAAATTCACATCACTTAGATATCATAGATTAGATGATTTAATTGAATCAATTGGTCTTGAACCATGTCAATTATGTACATACTGCTGGAATGGAAAAGAATAAGGAATCTCTTATTCTTTTTTTATCCTCTCATTTCACACTCTTATCTAAAAAAATTAATAAAATAAAAATATTATAATATAATACTTCTAAAATATGGTATGATATAGAAAAGAATATAATGGAGGTGTGATATTATGGGTAATCGGCCACGCGCTTACTCGAATAGAGAGTTTGTTAAAATTCTTGTTAAAAATGGGTATCACTTCTTACGTAATGGAAAAGGAGATCATTTAGTTTATACTAATGGTAAGAATACTATAGTTTTTAACACAAAGATTAACAAGATGATAGCTCTAAGATTGATTAAAGAATATGATTTAAAAGTATAATTTTAAGCTGTGTGTTATGCACAGTTTTTATTTTATGAGTTATTCACATAGTTATGCACATAGTTATTCACAATAGATATGAATATTGTGCATAACTTTATGAATAAATGTGAATAACTTATGCATAAATTGTAACTTACTCACAGGGTTATACACATAAAATCATAAAAATGTGCATAAGTGTGAATAAAATTGTGAATAACTGTGCGTAAGTATGAATAATTAGTATTATATTTGCATTTGAATGTTTATAAATGTTAGAATAGGTCGAGGTGTTACGATGGATAGAACAAAACAAATAGAACAAAGTATTATCAAGAAATACAGAAAGCAAATATGGAGAAAGTTTGTTAAAGGAGTGCAAACATATGATTTGATTCAACCAGGTGATAAGATTGCAGTGTGCATCTCTGGTGGAAAAGATTCAATGTTATTAGCAAAATTATTACAAGAATTAAAACGTCATGGGAAGTTTGATTTTGGTTTGGTTTTCCTATCTATGGATCCAGGGTATAATGAAAAGAATAGAAAAAAAATAGAAGAAAATGCAAAGATTTTAGATATTCCTTTACAAGTTTTTGAGTCAGATATTTTTAATGTTGTGACAAATATAGAGAAATCTCCTTGTTATTTATGTGCAAGAATGAGAAGAGGTTTTTTATATGCCAAAGCAAAAGAATTAGGATGTAATAAAATTGCATTAGGTCACCACTATGATGATGTGATTGAAACAATATTAATGGGAATGTTTTATGGTTCACAAATACAAACCATGATGCCTAAACTCCATAGTACAAACTTTGAAGGTATGGAGCTAATAAGACCAATGTATTTAATAGAAGAAAAAGATATTATTCATTGGTGTAAACACAATGATTTAGAATTTATACAGTGTGCATGTCGTTTTACTGAAGAAATGGAAGAATTAGGCGAAGTTCATCATACTTCTAAAAGAGAAGAAATGAAGAATTTAATAAAATATTTAGAAACAATGAATCCAAATGTTAAAAAGAATGTCTTTAAGAGTGTCGAGAATGTGAATTTATCTACAATTATTGCGTATAGTGATGATGAAGGAAAACATCATTTCTTAGATACATATAATGAAGACACTTCTTCATAGAGATAAGATATTAACATAACAGAAAGGAGAAACTATTATACATTGAATATAGTAGCAAAGATACATGTTTTCAAGATTTGAATTACTCGTAGGACAAGAGCATATAGAGAAGTTAAATCAATCTAAAGTATTGGTTTTTGGTGTCGGTGGCGTTGGTGGATTTGTTGTAGAAGCACTTGTAAGAAGTGGGATAGGTTCAATGACGATTGTGGATAATGACACGGTTTCACTTACAAATTTAAATAGACAGATTATTGCGACACAAGATACAATTGGAAAAGAAAAAGTAGAAGTCATGAAAGAAAGAATTCTTTCTATTAATCCAAATTGTCATGTGGAAACATTAAAAATGTTTTATTTACCTGAAACAGCAGATTCAATCAATCTTAAAGATTATGATTATGTTGTAGATGCTATTGACACAATTACAGCAAAAATAGAACTTGCAGTGAGATGTGAAAAAGAAAAAGTCCCATTAATTAGTTCTATGGGAACAGGAAATAAATTAAATCCATCTATGTTAGAAGTCTCTGATATATACAAAACATCAGTATGCCCGCTTGCAAAAGTAATGAGAAGAGAATTAAAACAAAGAAGAGTTAAACATCTTAAAGTTGTTTACTCTAAAGAACTACCAATAAAACCAAAACCATCAAAAGAAATCACAAACAAAAGAACAGTACCCGGAAGTACTGCATTTGTTCCATCAAGTGCAGGATTATTAATTGCCAGTGAAGTAGTCAAAGACTTATTATCTATATAAGTCTTTTTTTCACGTTTAGTAGACAAATGCATAAGATGTATAGAGGTGGCAGAATTGAAAGAAAAACTCCAAAATTTTATCTATACAGAAAAACTATTAGCCTTATTATATAGAAAGGCAGCAGCATTAGCACCAACTTCTACAGAAAGAAATGCATTATTAGGATTTTCCCAAGAAGCGACACAAAATCAAGCTTATCTAAATTATTTATATAAGCAAGAGTTTGGCACAAATTATGATCCTATGATCCCTGAACAAGTGGTTCAAGGAAATTATAGAGATATTCTTGTAGAGATTGTTAAACAAGAATTAGAATCTTTCTTGTTGTATAGAGGACAAACTTATTTTCAAGATAATAAAGAATTGGGAGAAACCTTAAGATATATTTCTGATGTGAAATTAGGGCATATTTTGGCTGTGCAATCTATACTCATTGCTATGTCAAATCAAAATACTCCTAATGAGTAGACACTAACTTTGCGTTAGTGTTTTTTTATTGTGCGACAAAATAAAACATGATAGACTAAAAGGTGTAGAGGAGGGAAGAGACATGTATGATGTATATACAAAAAACAATCATCAAAAGAAGCTAATTTTGATGATTGTTGGAATTATTGCAGTTGTAATCATAGGTGTTGTAGTATTTTTATTGCTGACAGGTAATAATCCTGAAAAAACACTAAAAAACTATTATACAAAAGTTGAAGAGGGAAAATATGAAGAACTCTACGATATGATTGATGAAAGTTCTCAAAAGAAATATCCTAAAGATACATTTGTAGAAAGAAATAAAAATATCTATGATGGTATGGAAGTCAGTGATATACAAATAGAA
>DEPZ01000053.1:56125-61467 GCA_002359025.1 Erysipelotrichaceae bacterium UBA3379
GAAAATACAACAGCAATTAAAGATAATAAAATTGTTTGGGACGATAGTTTTATTTATCCAGCTTTACAACAAGATTATAAAGTGAGAATTACTGATCAAGAAGCAGATAGAGGACAAATTCTAGATAGAAATGGAACTGTATTAGCAGGACAAGGAGAAGCTTATTCTGTAGGCCTTGTAAGAGGTAAGTTAAATGGTGAAAATGATTATGAAAAACTTGGAGAACTTTTAGGTTTAAGTAAGGAAAGTATACAAAAGACTATGAGTGCTTCATGGATTAAAGATGATTCATTTGTTCCATTAAAAACAATATCAAAAAGTGATACTGATTTAGAAAATCAATTATTAAATATACCAGGTGTAAAATTATCTACAACGGAAGTCAGATCATATCCATATGGTAAAATAACTTCTCATGTTGTGGGTTATATGCAAAAAGTAACTGCTGAAGATTTAGAAAAACATAAAGGTGAAGGATATAGTGAGACTTCATATATTGGTAGAAGTGGTATAGAAGCTGCTTATGAAAAAGATTTAAAAGGAAAAGATGGAGTTAAGATTTATATTGTAGATGAAACTGGTGAAGAAGTTTCTATTATAGCAAATCAAGAAAAACAGGATGGTAAAGATATTACTTTAACTATTGATATTGGTTTACAAAGAGATTTGTATAATGCTTATCAAAATGATAAAAGTGCAAGTGTTGCGATGAATCCAAAAACAGGAGAAGTTCTTGCTCTTGTAAGTACACCTACTTTTGATAGTAATGATTTTATTTTAGGTATGTCTACTGATCAATGGAATCAATTAAATAATGATGAAAAGAATCCATTATTAAATAGATTTAAATCTACTGTGGTACCAGGATCTTCTATGAAAGCTATTAGTGCTGGTATTGGACTAGATACAAAGAGTTTAGATAAAGATAAAGACTTTGGTGCTCAAATGAAATGGCAAAAAGATTCAAGCTGGGGTGATTTCTATGTCACAACATTACATGCTCCTAAACCAAATAACTTGAAAAATGCATTGATTTATTCTGATAATGTTTATTTTGCTAAAGCAGCATTAGAAATAGGAGCTAAGAATCTAGAATCAGGATATAAGAAATTAAAAATTGGTGAAGAAATACCATTTGAGCTTTCATTGAATAAATCACAATATACAAGTGATGATTTTGAAGATGATATTCAAGTTGCAGACAGTGGTTATGGACAAGGGGAAATTCTTATGAACCCAGTACAACTAGCATCTATATATAGTTCATTTGTTAATGATGGAAATATCATGACACCACATGTTGTAAAAGATACAGAAACAAAAGTATGGATAGAAGAAGCCTTTACTCAAGAAACAGTTGAGACAATTAAAGAAGGATTAACAGGTGTTATTAGTGATGCCAATGGAACAGCACATTCATTGTATAATTCAAAATATCAGTTAGCTGGTAAAACAGGAACTGGAGAAATCAAAGCATCACAAGATGATACAACAGGTACAGAAATTGGATGGATGACTGTTATGACAACAAATGATTCAAATCCTGTTTTAATTACAACGATGGTAGAAGATGTTAAAAATCGTGGTGGTAGTGGATATGTTGTTAAAAATATAAAAACACCATTATATAACTATTTAGAAAAATAATTTTAGATAAGAAAAAGGGAAATTGTTATAATGCAATTTCCCTTAGCTTTTTTATAAGAACATCTGGTAAAGATTGAATATCTTCTATAAATAGACCTTGAGGATAAGTACGTGTAATTAATGGTGCAGTCTGTATTCCAATACCTATAACATCAATATCATGTTCTTTTTTATAGAGATGTGTAAGTTCGTGAATTCTTTTGACACCTTGCGTATCACCATCAGATAAAACAAAGACAAATCCCTTTTTCTGACGTTTATATTTCGCAAGTTCCCTTAGTACATACTCTAAAGCAATATCTTCTCTTGTACCACCGGATACATGCATAGAATAGATATTTTTCAGAACTTGTCTTTTATGACATTCTTTAAAAGAAACAACTTCAGTCATTTGAATAGATGAGTTTCCTAAAGATTTATGTGCTGATATACGAAAAGGGATATGGAGAGTTTGTAATACTCTTGCAAGTTGGAAACAACCTTTCATGGTATTAATAATTTTCTCTCCACTCATAGATTCACTTGTATCTACAAGAATATAAACACAAAGATCTTTCTTTTTTCCTTCTTTATATTCTTTAAAAATACGTCCATCAATTGTGGCACGATATAAATTTTGTTGATCAAGTTGTCTGCCATATTCTTTTTTTCGTTTAACTATATTCTTAGATGCATACATTCTTTCACGTTTTAAAAGACGAGCGAGTTTATTACTTTGAATGATACTTTCTTGTTGGGATCTTAATGCAATTGCTCCATATTTTGTTGGAGTTATTCTTTGCAAAGATGTATGCATGATTTTGTTATCAAGTTCTTGAGTATTGTCTATTTGTTTTTGAAGTGATTTTTCTTTTTGCTTTTGTGTTTCTTGTTCACGTTTATGAATTTCTTGAAAGAATTCATATTGTTGTTGTTTTTCTTGTTGGTTTTCTAATTGTTCAATTCTTTGAAAATCTTCATCTGATAAATCAAGATTATATTTAGGCTTCGTTTCTTGAGGCGTGTATTCATCTGAAGAAGAATTCTGAAATTGAATAGCAATCTCGCTTTTGGCAGAAGAAAATAAACTATTAGGAAGGTTGGAAAAAGTAGATGTTGTATTTATTGTTTGTAATATCTCTTTGACTGTTATTTGAATGATAGGTAAACAGAGTTCTAATATTTGTTTTGCAATAGATAAGCGTTCTTGAGTAGATTTTGTGAGTAACCTTCCTGTAATTGCAAGTTTTTTTATGTCTTGGAATTGATTTGGTAAATGTTTAGGTAAATAGTAGATAGAATTTTTTAAACTAAATCGATATCCATATGTACATATAGCCATGATTTCTTGAATGAGTTTATCCATAAGAAATGTATCATTTTGATGATCTTTTTTAAGAAAGGATTTGATAATTGTTTGTCTTGCGTACATTAATGCATTCCATGTTTCAGGATGCTCTTGGCCCATTGCATTTTCTATTGCGCCATCTTCGATGGCTTTAAGAATCAAAGGGAGATTTGTTGAAATAACATATTCTTGAATAATATCTTTACATTGTTTATATGTTATTTGTTTATTATAGAAAGATTTTCCGGCTTGTGATGCTGCTTTTTCTTTAGTGAGTGCTT
Organism: Erysipelotrichaceae bacterium UBA3379; assembly: GCA_002359025.1. Taxonomy (GTDB): domain Bacteria; phylum Bacillota_I; class Bacilli_A; order Erysipelotrichales; family Coprobacillaceae; genus UBA3379. Next base: position 59,381 of record DEPZ01000053.1, read on the forward strand.
CGTTATATATATGCTGAAACAGATGATAGTCAGTATAGAGTAATGAAGCAATTTCATGAAAGTTAAGCCCTTCTATAAATAAAAGATATCCTTCTTGATGAAAATGTGATTGATAGAGATAAGGTGTTTGACTTCCTATAGTAATTGAAGCTTGATGATGATTTATATGAGTGTAACATTGTTGATGTTCATCAATGATGAGTTTGGTAGGAAGAGGTGAATATACATTGATATGTCTTTTTAAACGTTGTTTTTCTTCTTTAGATATCATTTGACTCTTGAGAGAATTCATGAATGATTAAAGACATACAAGAAGCTGCAGGACCATCAGTACTCATAATTTGATCAACATCTTCTAGATTAAGTATATCATCATCTTCCTGTGCTAAATCACTGATAATTGTTGTTAAGCTCGCTCTTATGACATCACCATCTAAATCCACTGTTTTATTTGCCCAATTGATTAATGTTCTTAAATCAATACGTTGTGAAGTTTCATCACCCTCACTCATAATGATATTTTGGAATGCATCTTGTAAAGAGGCCATTTTATATGCTGTCGAATGATCAAGATCACTCTCTTTAACAATAATATGACTCATTTTATCTATTGAAAGTTTAGATAATTTAATTTTATTTTGTATACGAGATTTATGAGATAGGTTCATTTCATTTGTTCCAGCATATCCAATATTCATACTTTCAGCAAATCTAAAATGAGGATGAGCATGTATAATTTCTCCATTATCTAATATCTTTTGTCTTGTTCCATCTAAAACATCATTCAATGAAGCAATAACATCGCTATCAACCATATTAATCTCATCAAAAATAAACATACCACCATATTTCATCATTAATGCAAGAGGCCCATATTCAAATACAGTTTCACCATTTCTTAAAACATATTTACCAAATAGAGTCGACTCATCAACAGAACGACTTCCTACTAATTTCATAGAAGGTAAACCTAATGCTCCAGCAACAGCTAAAATTTTAGTTGTTTTACCAGTACCAGAAGGCCCATAATAAAGACAAGACCAAGTCTTACCACGATGAAAAGATTTAATTAAATCAAAATCATTTCTATCTAAATAATCTCTATTGGAAAGATATAATTCTTGATTGTATTGAATTGACTCTTGTAAGAATAGGGGAAGATCTTTAATTTCTTGAGGAGTAAATAATGGTTGTACTTCAAATGGTTGAAATGTACTTTCTTGATATGTATATTTATTTTGATTTGATTGTAATGGAAGAAGAATATCTTTGTTTTCTTGGAATAGATATGTATGACATATATTTTCTTTAGAAAATTCAATATGTAGATATTGACATAATTCTTCTACGGAATCATAGTGTAAAGACATAAAACTTTGTTGATTTAAGATAATATCATTTAATAAATCAACCAATTCATTAGCAATCTGTTCAACAAGTTTATATTCATTAGCATCCCAATCTTGACCATGTAAATGCACATTCATATCTAATTGATACCATGATTGATATATAGAGTATAGTTCATCTCTTTGGTAATGATTATATATGTATATGATAGAAGTTAGTAATAATCTATATATATATTGAGGTTCAATACAGGCAATAATGAATCTATGATCCAAAGTATCATATTCTAAATAACAAGAAGTATTCTTGTGAATATATTGGAATAATAATGAACGTGAAGACTGATAAAGATAAACTTCATCTTCATCAATATCACTCCACACAATTCCTTCAATTGCTTTTGTCATATGATCTACTATTGGATAAGTTGTTCCAGGTATAATAGAATCAACTGTTTGATATCCATAAATAATAGAATTCGCATTATATCCAGGGGAAATAGAATAAGGTTTATATTGTTTTAATTCATCTAATATCATAAATATCTCCTTTCGTATGTAATGCATTATATCATGTATCTATATAAGAGTACAAAAAAACGATCCGAAGATCGTTTAATTATCTAAATGGTGACCTGTACGGGATTCGAACCCGTGAATGCATGCGTGAAAGGCATGTGAGTTAACCGTTTCTCCAACAGGCCACTGGCGCTTGAAGTAGGACTCGAACCTACGACC
>DEPZ01000062.1 GCA_002359025.1 Erysipelotrichaceae bacterium UBA3379
TAAAATTTCATGGGGACTTGAAAAAATAATTTCAATTTTCCTTTAAAATACTATGGGGAGAATGTAGTATCTGGTTGCATTCTCCTTTATTTTTTCTTAATCAAATTCGTCTGTTTCTTCATCAAATAATGTTTCTAAATCATCAACAATCTCATCATTGAAATCAAAAATATTAAATAATACTTTTTTATTTTTATCCATGATTTAAAGCGGTCCGATAAAAATAATATATCAAAAAAGGGAAGAAAATGCTTCCCATAGAGTTTTAAAGGCTTCAATTGAGAAGTCCCCATCAGATTTTAAAGGGTACCTTTCTCCACATTAGATTTTATAATACCAATAAATTCTTATCATATTATTTTTCTCAGTTTTCTGTTAAGAAAATAGTATTTTTATTTTTGACACATTTTTGATATTTCAGTGTAATTTTGTTAAAATATTGCTAATGATTGAATACACAGATGTCTAATCTTGTTGCATATTTTAGCAATATTATGATTATAGACTGTAATGTGGTAGAATAAAGTTATATATTATCTGCAGCAAAATACTTTGCGGAAATTCACAATTTATTTTATAAACAAGATAGCATTAGTAAATTGATGAAATGGATGTAAAATCGATTGGATTTTATCCATGGTGGATTTGTATTAGATTTATTTGCATCAAAAAGTATTATAAAATATATTCAAATACTATTAAATATTTAAGATAAAATGAATGTTTTCTCGCTATGTATTTATAGTATAATAAAGATAAAGGAGGTATATTATGAAGTTTCATGTTATTAATAAAGATACATGGGATAGAACAGAATATTTTGACCATTATTGGAATAATGTTCCATGTAGCTATAGTTTAACAGTAGAATTAGATATAACACCTGTTATACATAAACATAAAAAAATTTATCCAACACTTTTATATAATATTACAAAGGCAGTGAACTCTCATGAACAAATGAGAATGGGATTTGATAAAGATGGAAATCTAGGTATATTTGATGAAATGATACCATTATATACAATCTTTCATAAAGACACTCATACATTTTCTAATATATGGACAGAATTTCATGAAAATGAAAATGAATTCTATAAGGCGTATATAAATGATCTAGAAGAATTTAAAGATGTGCATAGATTTGAAGCCAAGCCATATACACCCCCTCATATCTTTTATGTTTCCATGATTCCTTGGATGACTTTTAAAAGTTTTGAATTACATTTTCATAATGTTAATCAACTTGCACCTATATTTACTATGGGTAAATATTATAAAGATAAAGGGAAATATTATATTCCTTTATCTATTCAAGTACATCATTCTGTATGTGATGGATATCATGTCAGTTGTTTCGTTGAAGATCTGCAAAAGTTTATTTTAGGAGAACAATGATGCGAAAAGTCATTTTGTATATAGCAATGAGTATAGATGGTTATATTTGTGATGAACATGGAGGTGTAGATTGGCTCGTAGGACATGATAAAGATAATCAGGATAGTACATATGATACATTTATCCAAAATATAGATACTATATGTATGGGGTATACAACATATCATCAGATTATTCATGAATTATCACCTGATGTATGGCCTTATTTTGAACAACATACCTATGTATTGACACATCATCAAAATGAAAATACTAAAAACATATCTTTTGTAGATGATATTCATAGTCTTTTATTAGATTTAAAGAGTAAAGATGGAAAAGATATTTGGATTTGTGGTGGTGCTTCATTAGTAAAACAATGTATAGATGATATTGATGAATTTCATATTTCTATTATTCCAACTATACTTTCAAGAGGGACATCTTTATTTCAATTTGATAAGCAAATATATCTTTATTTGATGGAAACATCTGAGAATAATGGAATTGTAGAGTTGAAATATAAAAGAAAATAACGCACTACATTTAAAAATAGAGGTGGTAAGATGAAACTAAAACCTATCAGTAAATATATGTCTTTAATATTAAGACATAGACCAGAAGAAGCTGGAATAACTTTAGATGAACATGGTTGGGCGAGAGTAGATGAACTTATTGATGGAATAAAAAAGAAGTATGATGTAGACAAGGAAATTATAGAAAAAATAGTTGCACTAGATCAAAAACAAAGATTTTCTTTTAATGATGATAAAACATTAATACGAGCAAACCAAGGACATTCAATTAATGTAGATGTAGAATTAATCAAAAAGATTCCTCCAGATATTTTGTATCATGGTACAGGAGAAAAATATGTTAATTCTATTGAACAACAAGGTCTCATTCCTAAATCAAGATTATATGTTCATTTATCTACAGATATTGATACTGCTGTAAAAGTAGGTTCAAGACATGGGAAACCAATTGTTTATGAAATTGATACTAAAAGAATGACAGAAGATAATATTGATTTCTACATATCTGTAAATGGTATATGGCTGGCCAAAAATGTACCTATAAAGTATATGAGAAAGTTAGATATGAATGGATATTCATATCAGAATATATTCTTATAAAGATATTTTAGAAAATAAGATCATAAGGAGTAGAAGTATATGGATATCGTTTCTATAAATATGGAATTATCAAATGATATATTAAGATTAGAAAAGTTTATTGAAGATAAAAAATATGATGAAGGAATGATGTTTTTTAAAGAAGTTTACTTTCAATATTCAAGTGTACTAGGTAAAGGATATATTGGGACAATTGAATTGTTATATATGTATGGGCAAATATTGTTATTGCAAAAAGAATATAAGCAATGCATAGAGGTTATGAAAGATCTTTATGATCTTGTTGAAGATAATTTAAATGATAGGCATCCTTATATACAAGAAGGACTAGATATGTTGGCGAAGTGTTATAGAGAGATGCATGAATATGACAATGCTTTACAATGTGATCAACAAAATTATGTCATGAATAGACAATTGTTAGGCGATAATCATGAAAAGACTTTACAATCACAATATGCAATCTATCAGGATTTAATGGGATTAGATGAATTTGACAGAGCCTTTGAATATTTACTTCATTTATATGAACAAACAAATCAAGTGTTGGATTCAAAACATATTTTAAGATTAAAAATTATAAAAAGTATGGGAGATATGTATAGTGATTGTTTAGAACATGAAGAAGCTGTCAAATATCGTCAAGCGGCTTTAGAAATGACTCAACAGATTTATGGTCAAAAAAGCCAAGAAACGCTTCATGCTTTGATTGCTTTTATTCATGATTATCAAGAATGCGGGTATGCTTCACATGTTAGTGAATTGTTAATAACAAGTTATGAACTCTCTATAGAAGTATATGGTCAAAATCATTTCTATACACTTCAAGTTTTAGAAGAGTTAGCTGATTGTTATGAAAGTGAACATGAATTTTTAAAAGCACTGGAATGTTATCAGTTATGTTATAAGATAGCTATTGTTAATCATTGTGAAATAAAAAAACAATGTTATTATTTAGATAATATTGGTTTAACATATTCTTTTCTTCATCAACATGAAAAAGCTTTAGAATACTTTTTAAAAAGTTATGAATTAATTAAGAAGGATTCAAAAGCAACTATAGATGATTATTTATATGATCTTAAGATGATTATAGAAGAGTATCGTTGTTTAAAAGATTATAAAAACTTAATAACTGTTTGTAATGAATATTATTTATATTGTCATATGGTTTTTGGAAGTCAAAATCCAATCACATTAGAGGCACTTTATGATTTAGGGTATTGTCACTATTTGATAGAGGATTATCATCAAGCTTACCTCTTATTTGAACAATGTTATAAAACAGCAAGTACTCTTTCTGACAAAGATTTTGATTTATTGAAAATATTGTATATGCTTGCTTTAACATGTCAACATTTAGATATACAGAAATCATCACAATTATTTGAAAAATATTTGATGTTAGCACAAGAATCAAATGCATCTTTCGATGAAATTCATAGAATAAAAGCTGAAATAGAAAGTTTAAATAATAAGCATTAGCTTATTATTATAGTGAATAGATAAAGAGTTTCAATTGTATCGAGGTGAAATGTAGTGCGAACTTTGTATGTATCAGATTTAGATGGAACATTATTGAGAAATAATGAAATGACTTCTCAATATACAAATCAAGTCATCAATCAACTAACAGATCAAGGAATGATATTTTCTTATGCAACAGCGAGATCCTTAATAACGGCTAAAAAAGCAACAAAAGGTATTCATGCAAAAATTCCATTGATTGTATACAATGGAGTATTTGTGATTGATAATGTTACTGAACAAATATTAATATCTAATTATTTTGACAATTCTGTTTTTGATGTATTAAAAGATTTGTTTCATCATCAGATTTATCCTATTGTCTATGCTTATATTGATGGAGTAGAGAAGTTTTCATATATTCCAAATTTATGTACAGATGGCATGAATACGTTTCTTGAAAGTCGAAAAGGGGATATTCGAATGCGTAAAGTACAATCACTAGATGATTTGATATTAGGAGATATTTTCTATATAACATGTATTGATGAACCTGAAACGTTAGAACCCCTCTATAATAAATATAAGAATCAATATCATTGCATTTATCAAACGGATATTTATACTCATGATCAATGGCTTGAAATTATGCCTTTAACGGCATCCAAATCCAATGCAATAAAACAATTAAAATCATTATTAAAATGTGATCATCTTGTTGTTTTTGGTGATGGTAAAAATGATATCGATATGTTTGATCTGGCAAACGAAAGTTATGCTGTAGAAAATGCACATGAAGATTTGAAGAAGAAAGCCACAGATATTATTTTGTCAAATGAAGCTGATGGGGTTGCAAAGTGGTTAGAAGAAAACTTTATTAAATAAAAAAGCATATTATATCATTTCATAATGATATATATGCTTTTTTAATATTATAAATTTAATAAACGTTTTGTATCTCTTGCAATCATTAATTCTTCATTTGTTGGGATAACATAGACTTTGATTTTTGATTCATGTTTTGTAATTAAACGTTCACCTTCACCATTTTCATTAGCTTCATCATCTACAACAATTCCTAAAGCTTCAGATACAAGATTTAAGATTTCTTTTCTTGCATATGCAGAGTTTTCTCCAATACCAGCAGTAAATGCAATCGCATCACATCCTCCTAGTGCAATGAAATATCTACCAATATATGCAATGACACGTCTAAAGAAAATATCAATAGCAAGTTTAGCTCTTTCATTTCCTTCATTAGCTGCAGCTAAAACATCTCTAAAGTCACTAGATACACCAGACACACCTAATAATCCAGATTCTTTATTTAACATTCTAATCACTTCATTCATATCTAATCCAACTTGTTCTACTAAATAGTCAATAACAGAAGGGTCTAAGTCACCACTACGAGTACCCATCATAATACCAGCTAATGGTGTGAATCCCATAGAAGTATTGATTGATTTTCCATCTTTAATAGCAGTTAAACTTCCACCAGCTCCTAGGTGAGCAACGATAATTTTAGAATGTTCAGGATTTCCTAGATGATCAATAACTCTTTGAGAAACATATTTATGACTTGTACCATGAGCGCCATATTTTCTCACTTTATAGTCTGTATAATATTTATATGGAATTGGATAGATATAACATCTAGGTTCTAATGTTTGATGGAAAGCAGTATCAAATACAGCAACAGAACCAGCATTAGGGATAGCTTCTTTAAATGCATAATATCCAGTTAAGTGAGCTGGATTATGTAAAGGAGCTAATGATTTTAATTCATCAATTTTTTCTACAACATAGTCATCGATGACAGCTGAATCTTGGAAATATGCTCCCCCTTGCACAACTCTATGTCCTACACCTTTGATTTCATCTAATGAAGCGACAATTCCTTTATCAATTAATGTGTCTAATAACAAATGAACAGCTTCTTTATGAGTAGGGATAGCTAAAGTTTTCACTTCTTTTTCACCATTATACTTGATTGTAAATATAGAATCTTCTAAACCGATTCTTTCAATAACACCAGAAGTAATAACTGATTCATCATCCATTTCAAATAATTGAAATTTTAATGAAGAACTTCCAGCATTAACTGCAATAATTTTTGCCATGTAAAATTCCTCCTTAAATATCGATTTAATTATAGCATTTTTAATAAAAAAAACTAGTCTTTAATCATTTTTATTAAAAAAACTTGTCTTATGATAAAAAAAGATTATAATATTATTGAGCCAGGGGTGCGTTAGCTGAGATAGGTATATACCTGATCCCTTATCATCTGAACTGGATAATGCCAGCGTAGAGAGTGCAAATAAGTTTTTTATGCTTTTCTATGCTCATAGAAGAGCTTTTTTATTTGTAGGCTCCTATATTTGAAAGGAGAGAAAAATGAAAGAACAATTCAATGTGAAATTAGACGTGATATCAATGATATTATTAGCTATGTTTATGGCAATTACATTTATTTTAAGTTATATTAATAGCTTTTTCCCATCAATGCCTCAAGGAGGAACATTATCTATTGATATCATTGCGATATTTTTATGTGCCTATTTGATGGGAGCAGGATATGGAGTAGTGTGTGGAATTGGTGTGTCGATTTTACAATTTGTTTTAGGTTTAGCTACTTTTTATGGACCATGGTCTGTATTACTAGATTATGTTTTACCTTTAGCAGTATGTGGATTAGCGCCACTTGTAAAAACTCAGGTCGTGAAAGGAATTTCTATTTATTGGGGTATTGTATTTTCTATGGTTTTAAAGTTTATTTGTCATTTTTTAAGTGGTGCATTCTTGTTTGCACAACCAAATATAAACCCTTATTTTTACTCTTTTAATTACAATTTCCCATATAATTTTTTAACACTTATAGCATGTATGATTATTATCCCACTATTATATCCTAGATTAAAGTACGCATTTCAATCTATTTTAAGATAAACATAGCCATGAAGGTTATGTTTTTATTTTCACAAATCTACTCATATACCTTTAAAATATATGAAAAGTTGTGTATAATGTAAAAATGAAGAAAGAGGTAAGTAAAATGAGTAAATCCTTAGCAAGAAAAGATGTGCTTATTCATTGTTATAAACATGATGGCAGTGTACATCGCTGCTGGAGTAAAGGCTTTGTTTTAGAGGAAACAGATGAACATTTTATTGTGATTAATAATAGGACTCTTGTGACAGAATCTGATGGTAGAAAATGGTATACAAGAGAGCCGGCTATTTGTTATTTTCCAAAGCATCAATGGTATAATGTGATTTGTATGATTAGAAAAAATGGTGTTCATTTTTATTGTAATATTGCTTCACCAACATTATATGATGGAGAAGCATTAAAATATATAGATTATGATTTGGATTTAAAGGTCTTTCCTGATTATAAATATAAAATTTTAGATGAAGAAGAATATCGTCAACATAAAGAACAAATGCACTATAGCGATGAATTGGATCATATATTAAAAAAACAATTAGAAATATTAATTCAAATGACAATGGATATGTCTGGACCATTTCGACCAGGCTTTGCCCAACATTGGTATCATGTATACCAACAAATTACACATAAATAGGAGGAGTATATGAAGACTTTTACAACTGAAAATGAAATGATAGAGTTTGGTAGTCAATTAGCAAAACATTTATTTCCTGGAGCTATTATTACTTTAGAAGGTGATTTGGGGGCTGGGAAAACAACTTTTACCAAAGGAATTGGTCAAGGTTTAGGAATAAAAAAAGTTATTAATTCGCCAACATTTACAATTGTAAAAGTTTATCATGGTGATTATACTTTATATCATTTTGATGCTTATCGTTTAGAAGGTCAAAATGATGAATTAGGATTTGAAGAGATGTTTGAAGGTGATGGTGTATGTGTTATTGAATGGGCACAATTTATTGAAGATATATTACCTACAGACAGATTGGATATTCAAATTATAAAAAATGAGGATGAAACACGTACTTTTGTTTTCCATGCTCATGGTCAAAGATATGAAGATTTAGTAAAGGAGATGAATTTATGATCAGTTTAATAATGGATACTTCTAATCAATACTTAGTTGTATCTTTGTATGAAGATGGTAAATGTCTTGATACAATTCAAGAACTAGGATCTAAAAAGCAATCAGAAAATGCTATTTTATATCTATCTTCTTTGTTAGAAAAACATCATAAAGAATTACTAGATATTGACGAAATGATTATTACAAGAGGACCTGGTTCATATACTGGTGTAAGAGTTGCGATGACTATTGCCAAAACATTAAGTGTCATATCTAATATAAAAATAAAAGCAATATCTTCTTTACAAGCTTATGTAGGTTTTCAAGATGCTATTTCGGTTATTGATGCAAGAAGCAAAAAGGTTTTTTTGTGTGTTTATAAACAAGGAAAAGCATTGATGGAAGAAAAAATGATAGAAGTAAGTGAATTTAAAGAGTTTAGTGAACAATACCCTGGTTATCAAGTACTAGGTGAATGCCACGCTGTTGATTGTCCACATGTAGAAGTTGATATTGCTAAAAACATGTATGAACTTTCAAGAAATATTGACCCAATAGATAATGTGGATTGTCTTGTTCCAACATATTTAAAAGATGTAGAGGCTAAAAAGCTATGCATATAAGAGAAATGGAATTGGCTGATTTAGAAAATGTTGTCACAATTGAAAAAGAACTTTTTACTTCAGCTTGGTCATATGATGATTTTATATATGAAATATTGGAAAATGAATTTGCTCATAATTTTATCTTGGAAAAAGATAATATTATGATTGGTTATGTTTGTCTATGGATAATGTATGAACAGTCTCAAATAACAACAATAGGGGTTGATCGTTTTTATCAAGGACAAGGATATGGAAAACTATTAATGAATTCTATGATTGAATATGCAAAAAAACATGGATGTACTTCTATGACATTAGAAGTAAGAGTATCTAATGAAGTGGCTATTGGATTGTATGAAAGTTGTGGTTTTGAAAAGAAAGCGATTCGTAAAAATTATTATCAAGATAATCATGAAGATGCGTATTTGATGTTGAAGGAATTGGAGGTGTGTGCATGAGTTTGATATTGGCTGTAGAATCAAGTTGTGATGAGATGTCAATTGCTATTTTAAAAGATAAAAGAGAATTGTTATGTAATGTTGTTGCTTCACAGATTGATACACATAAGTTATATGGAGGAGTTGTTCCAGAAATTGCCAGTCGTATGCATGTTGAATGTGCATCAACGGTTTTAAAAACTGCTTTAAATGAAGCAGAGGTTGATCTTAAAGATATTGATGCGATTGCAGTTACAAAAGGACCAGGATTGGTTGGTTCCTTACATGTTGGTATGCAAATTGCAAAAACATTGGCACTTGCTTATCATAAACCACTTATTGGTGTTCATCATATTGCTGGACATATTTATGCAAATGAATTGGTAGAGGATATTGAATATCCATGTTTATGTTTAGTTGTAAGTGGTGGTCATAGTGAATTGGTTTATATGAAGAGTGAGTTTTCTTTTGAAGTGATTGGTGAAACATTAGATGATGCTATTGGAGAGGCTTATGATAAGGTAGGGCGTGTGTTGAATTTACCTTATCCAGGTGGTCCAGTGATAGATAGAATGGCAAGTGTTGGTAAACATAGTTATAATTTACCATTGCCTTTAAATGATGAAAGTTATAATTTTAGTTTTAGTGGTTTGAAATCAGCAGTTATTAATTTAACTCATAATGCAAAACAAAGAAAAGAAGAAATTATTCCAGAAGATTTGGCTTGTTCTTTTCAAGAAGTTGCATTGGATGTATTGGTAGGAAAAGCGATTAAAGCAGCTAAAGATTATAATGTTAAAGAAATTATTGTTGCAGGGGGAGTCAGTGCGAATAAAGGGCTTAGAAAGAAATTGACTGAGGAAAGTCCAATCAAGGTATTGTTTCCACCGATGTCATATTGTACAGATAATGCAGCAATGATTGCTTCAGCTGGTAGAGTGATGTATGAACATCAGATGTTTTCATCACTAGATTTAGGAGTGAAACCAGCTTATGATTTAGAAAGAGAAAGTGCAGGTGAAATGTGATGGAAAAAAAGCATCAAAAGATTTCTAAAGCAACAATGTCACGTTTTCCTATCTATTTAAAAGCATTGCGTAATATGCAACATGAAGGAAAAGAAAATTTCTTATCAAGTGAATTAAGTGATGTGACAGGTATATTAGATACAACAATACGTAGAGATTTTAGTTTCTTAACAGATAAAGAATCTCTAGGACGTAGAGGTATTGGATATGATACTAAGGAAATTATAAATATTTTAAATAATGTATTAGGTTTAGGTTTGGATGAAGCTATTATATTGATAGGTGTAGGAAATTTAGGGAGTGCTATTTTAAAATATAACAGATGGCAATATACAGTAGGAAAGATTGTATGTTGTTATGATCAAGATCAAAATAAAGTTGGAGAACGTTTTGGAGTGAAATTGCATCATATAGATGATTTAGAAAAGACTTTTCCTAATGGATGTAAAATAGCAATTTTAGCAATCAGTGAACATGTACAAGAAACAGTGGATCGATTAATGGATTTAGGTGTGAAAGGGATTGTTGATTTTACACATAGTCATTTTACGGTGAGAGATGATGTTGTTGTACAAACCGTTGATGTTGTTGTTGCTATTCAGGAATTGGTTTTGAAAATGCATGCGAATGATGAATAAATGAAAAAAGTATTGAAAAAATAATAAAAAGATGTTAATAATATAAATACAAGTGATGATTTGAGAACATCATAATTTCCCATATATAGCGAGTTTTGGATGGTGCAAGCAAAACTATGGTATTATGAATGGAACACTCAATGAACTGGATAGGAGAAATTAAGTAGACTATCCCGTTAACTGCGTTAAAGTCAGAGTGCATAATCTATGATTATGAATGAGGATGGTACCGCGATATAGTCGTTCCTTGATTGGAATGACTTTTTTATTTTTAAGGAGGGAAAAGTATGTTTGAATTTATGACAATTAGAGAGCTCTATGAAATGGTTCTATCTGGAGCAGACTTTGAAACTGAAAGTTTAGAATATGTTGAATTAGATGGTTGGGTAAGAACAAATAGAGATAATGGTAAAGTAGGATTTATTGCATTGAATGATGGAACTTATTTTAGAAACTGTCAAATTGTATATGTTGCTCAAACACTAGCCAACTATGATGAAGTAAAACATATTAGTACAGGAAGTGCAATAAGAGTATTAGGTAAATTTAAATTAACACCTGATGCAAAACAACCTTTTGAAATTGAAGCAACTGAAATTGTAGTAGAAGGTGCATGTGATGAAGATTTCCCATTACAAAAGAAAAGACATTCTTTTGAATATATGAGAGAAATTCCTCATTTACGTCCAAGAGCAAATACATTCTATGCGATCTTTAGATTAAGAAGTGTATTATCTATGGCTATTCATGAATTCTTCCAATCACAAGGATTTGTATATGTGCATACACCAATCATTACAAGTAATGATGGTGAAGGTGCTGGAGAAATGTTTAGAGCAACAACAATTGATAATACAGAATTTGATAATGATTTCTTTGGAAAAGAAGCTTTCTTAACAGTAACTGGACAATTACATGTTGAAGCATTCTGTATGGCATTTAGAGATGTTTATACATTTGGACCTGCTTTTAGAGCAGAAAATTCAAATACATCTCGACATGCAAGTGAATTCTGGATGATTGAACCTGAAATTGCATTTGCTGATTTGGATGATGATATGGATCTTATTGAAGATATGGTGAAATATTGTATTGATTATGTATTAGATAATGCTCCAGAAGAAATGAAATTCTTTGAACAAATGATTGATAAAGATTGTATTCAACGTATTACAGCAGTTAAAAATAGTGAATTTAAACGTATGACATATACAAAAGCTATTGAATTATTAGAACAAGCTGATGTGAAATTTGAAAACAAAGTTGAATGGGGTATGGATCTAAATAGTGAACATGAACGTTATATCTGTGAACAAGTTGTAAAAGGACCTGTATTTATTACAGATTATCCAAAAGAAATCAAAGCTTTCTATATGCGTTTGAATGATGACAACAAAACAGTTGCAGCTTGTGACTTATTAGTACCTGGTATTGGAGAACTTGTCGGTGGAAGTCAACGTGAAGAAAGATATGATGTTTTAGAAAGAATCATGGATGAAAAAGGAATGGCTAAAGAAGGCTTACAATGGTATATGGATTTACGTCGTTTTGGTGGATGTAAACATGCAGGATTCGGTTTAGGATTTGATAGATTCTTAATGTATTTAACTGGAATGCAAAATATCAGAGATGTAGAACCATTCCCAAGAACACCAAGAAATTTAAAATTCTAAAAGAATAGGATTCCTCTAAATAGGCAACAGAAAATATGAAAATGTTGTCTATAAAAAGAGGAATCTTTTTGTCATAATTTTTATTGAAGTGTCATTGAATATATTGGTTTATGTATTTCATTGTATTTAAAAATGATGTATAATGAGATACATAAAGGTGGGAGAAATATGAAGGATTTTTATCTTGTGAACACGTTTTTTAATATTGTTTATCATAACGAAAATGCCGTTATCCATGATATCACATCAACTTATCAATATACTCAAAAATTTAGAGAATGGTTAAAACAACATCATATAGAATGTCCTATTTTAGATCATATTCATCAAGATAATTTTACTAAATTTTGCAAAGAGATATTTATGGCAGAAGAGAATTCTCATATATATAATGCTTTTTTAAAAGATATGAATCATATATCCGATCAGTTTCAAGATAAGACTTTTGTATTTTATATTCCTGGATTGCATGGACAAAAGATTCAAGATGTGCCTCTTCAAAGATATGATAATGTTTATTTATTAGGGTTAAGCCAACCTTTTCTAGAAGATGGATTGTCTTTTTACGATCCTTTTCCAGCGTTTTTTTGCGCAATGAATCATGCTGATTTATGGCCAGGTGTCTTGATTTTTAATAATAAGCAACAAATATTTACTTCTATTCAAAATGAAGTTGAGTGGAATGAACTCATTAGGCATATTGAAAATCATGATAATTTATTCGATATATATAATGACTATCAAGATGATAGTTATTATATTCATTTAAGTGATTTACATTTAGGTACCAATCGTAAACATAAAGGTGTTGTACAATTATATTGCACACTAGATCAAATTGTTCCTTATTTAAAATCACATGAACAATTAAAAATATTAATTACAGGAGATATCATGGATTCTCCTAATCGAAAGAATATGTATATTGCAAATGATTTTATGAATAATTTGAAGAAGATTTATAAAGCAGACGTGACTTTTATATTAGGAAATCATGATGTAATTGTACATGGATTTAACTTTGCAAGAAGACAGAAAAGCAAGGTTGTTGCATATCTTTTAGGAGAAAATATAAAAGTCTTAGAAAAAGAAAAGATGATTTTTATTAAGATGGATACAACCAGTGCAGGTAATCTTGCAAGAGGTATGGTAGGGAAAAGGCAATTAGATGAAATAGATGATGAATTAATGGCTATTGAAAATCTTGAAGACTATACAATGCTTATCATGTTACATCATCATGTTTATCCAATCTCGAAAGCTGATTTTATTAAAACAAAATGGCATGAAAGAACATTTATTCATCGTATTATGGAAAAATCTAAGGTGTTGGTAGATGCTGCAGCTGTTATAGATTGGATAGAAAAAAGAAATATTCATTATATATTACATGGACATAAACATCTTCCATTCTTTAGAAAAGAAAACAATCAATATTATATCAGTGCTGGAAGTGCAACTGGTGGTTTAAAAGAGAGTCAAAGCCGTTATATTTCATTTAATGTTATGAAATATAACTTAAAAGAAAAAGCAATGAAAACATGTATGATTGTATATAGTGATAAATCAAGAATGGAAAGACAAAGAGTAGAAGTTTATTTATTTCATTAGGGGGTAATTATGAAGATAGTAGATAAAATGAAAGATGAACAATTAGGTATGGCGCTTATATATAACTTTACAAAAGGATATCAAAAACCTGTGCCAATGGAATTATATGATATTGTACTACCACTACTTTATCATGATATTTTTAGAGAAGAAGTTTTAAAACATGCGACATTACATGATTGTATTCAATCATGTCTTCAACAAGAAGAAAACTTTAAAGAAAATATACTAACAAATATAGAAAATTATCAAACAATGACATCTAAAGCATTAGGTGTTGCTATGATACAACATATCTTAAACTTTCAAATTGTTGATCAAACAATGTGTGGTATTGCTTTAGAAACATCTATTTTAGATTTAAATGAAGCAAAAAGACTAGGTGAAATGTTACAAGGTTTACAATTAAAAGATGTTATGAATCTATTAAAAAAAGGTGATAAAACAATAGTTGTATTACAAAGAGATACAGTAGGTAAAGATATCGATTTTAAGCCTTTTGAATCTCTTGGTAATGTTATTTATTATGCTCAAACATCTCAAGATGAAGTTAGAGAAAGAATAAAGAATGCCCATATTGTCATTACAAATAAGAATATAATGGATAAGGATGTCTTACAAGGATTAGACCAATTAGAATTGATTTGTTTAACAGCGACAGGAACAAACAATATCGATCTAGAATATTGTAAACAACATGGAATTAAAGTTGCAAATGTGAAAGGATATTCTACTGATACGGTTGCTCAACATACATTATCTTTATTAATGCATTTAGTAGAAAAGAACAAATACTATGATCATTATGTCAAAAGTAAAGAATATTCAAGAAATCAAAGTTTTAGTTATTTTGATAACAGATTCCATGATATTTCATCTATGACTTGGGGGATTGTTGGTCTAGGTGATATTGGTAGAAAAGTTGCATTAATTGCAAAGACTATGGGAGCAAAAGTACAATACTATTCTACAAGTGGTCAAAACACAACAACAGATTATCAACAAGTGAATTTTGAAACACTATTAAAATCTTCTGATATTATTACAATACATGCACCATTAAATGAAAAAACACATTATCTTTTTGATGAAAAAGCATTAAGACAAATGAAAAAAGATGCTTATTTAATTAATGTAGGACGTGGTGGAATTATAGAAGAAAAGGCTTTGGTGAAAGTCCTCAATGAAGGACATTTGGCAGGAGTAGGTTTGGATGTTTTTGAACATGAACCATTATTAGAAGATGATATTCTATTTCATATTAAAGATATGGATAAAGTTATTTTTACTCCTCATATTGCTTGGGGTTCAGTAGAATCACGTACAAGATGTGTACATGAAGTCTATGAAAATATTCTTGCTTATTTAAAAGGAGAAAGTAGAAATATTGTAAATGAGTAAAACACTTCATTAGAGGTGTTTTTTTTCTATAAATAATGATAAAATGAGTTTAGAAAGAGAGATGAGAGATATGGGAGGATTAAGTGTACTGATTATTATGGGATTATTGACATCAATATTCTTATTTTTTATGGCAATATTTCTATTTATTGTTATATATACTGTAATAAGTTATATTTTTGAAAGTATGGCTGTTGTAGATATGAGTAGGCATCTAGGGTATAAGCAGCCATATAGAGGATGGATTCCATTTTATAATAAATATCTTTTATCAAAGATTGCTAACTGTCATGTGATTGGAATCATTGTTTCAATACTTTCTTTTGTTGAGGTATTGATGGCAATATATATGTACACTCAAGGGACAATGAATATATTATTATTCATTCTATTTATATTGTTATTGTCTATAAGTTTCATTTTAGATACAATTGTTGCTTATAAGATATTAAAAAGAGTTTCAGAGAAATACTGTGATCTATTCATTGTTATAAATGTATTAACATTAGGTATTTTTAGACCAATTCTATTATTTATTTTAAGAAATAGGTTAAATGATGAAACAAGTTATAAAAGTGAGAATATCTGATATCCAACCCTCACAATTTTATTTAAGTAGTAAAAAGATAAAAGACATACTCAAATGGTTTGATCCTCATGATTTATCTTGTTTTCAACCAGTATATATAAAGCAATTAGATCATCATCTTATCTTTACAGATGGACATACACGAGCATGGGTTGCTTATACATATGGACTGACTCATATACCTGCTATATATGATGAAGACAAAGAAGATTGGCAATTCTATCAAAGATGTGTTGATGAATGTATTCATCAAGGTATTTATTGTATAAGTGATTTAAAGTCAAGAATACTTTTATCTCGTGATTATGAAAAATATTGGATACAATGGTGTGAAGAGGAAGCATCAAAAATTAGAAATAAAGATATTTGAATGTTAATGTGAATATAATCAATCGATTTAAAACTAGCGTTGCTAGTTTTTATTTATATGA
>DEPZ01000014.1:0-4525 GCA_002359025.1 Erysipelotrichaceae bacterium UBA3379
TTCTTCCATTATTTTCTATCCTCTTAATACTGCATCATATTCTTTTTTCACAACATTTAAAATATTTTCCATCACTTCATTAATTTGAGCATCTTCTAATGTTTTATTAGGATCTTGGAATGTCAATGCAATCGCAACTGACTTCTTACCAGATTCAATATGTTCCCCTTCATAAACATCAAAGATTTCTATATGAGATATTAAACGTTTACTTGCTTTTTGAATAGATCTTAAAACATCATATGTTTGAATATCTTTATCCATAACCAATGCAATATCTCTTGTGACTGTAGGATATTGAGGAATAGCAGTATATTTTAAAGCTTTTGTACGTAGATTTAATAATACTGTTAAGTTTAATTCAACGACATAAACTTCACCTTTTAAACCATATTTCTTAGCTTTCGAAGGATGAACTTGTCCTATTACACCAACAATATCTTTTCCCATTTTTATATATCCACTTCTACCTGGATGGAAATCTTGATTATCTTCTTCAACTTTAATTAAAGAATAGCGAGATTCATCAATACATAATTTCTTGAATAAAGTTTCTACAAAACCTTTGACAACATAGAAATCAACAGCATGTTTGACTTGTTGCCATGCAACATTTTGATAAATCCCTTGACATGCTATAGCAAGATTTGTAATTTCTTTTTCAGCATATGTATTAGCAATTTCAAAAACACAAACATCTTTAATCGCATGTGCTTGATTGTAATTAATCACTTGTAATAAAGAAGGGATTAATGATTTTCTTGTAACACTTCTTTCTTCTCCTAAAGGTGACATTAATTTTACTTCTTTATCTAATGGATGGAATAAATTAAAATCATTAACTAATGAAGGAGATGTTAATGTATAAGTTAATGTTTCATGTAAACCTAAATCAACAAGGACATCTCTTATAAGTTTTTCACGACTTTGTTTAACTGTTAATATACCTTTTGTCATTTCCATTTCAGGAAGTGTAGAAGGGATATTATCATATCCGTAGATTCTTGCAACTTCTTCAATAAGATCAGCACTCATAGTGATATCATTACGATATGTAGGTACCAATACATCAAATTCATCATCATTTAATGTATATGTAAAACTTAATTTATCAAAGATTTGAGCTATTTCATCTGTTGTAATGCTTGTACCTAATAAATGATTGACTTTATTTTTAGAGACACTTACATGTTTTTCTTCAACTTTTAATGGAGTGGATACAGTTTTATAAACTTCTTTTGCATCAGCTAATTGCACTAATAAATCCACACAGCGATCTAATACATCATAGCTTCTTGTTGTATCAATTGCAGCTTTAATATAATGTTGAGATGCATCAGTAAGTAGATTTAAACGACGTGCTGTATTTCTCAAAGATGTTCCATCAAATGTTGCAGCTTCAATAACAATATTTTGTGTTTGATCATCTATTTTTGTATCATTAGATCCCATAACCCCAGCTATACATCCAATTCCATCATCAGTAGAAACAATAATATCATCTTCTAAGATTTCATATTCTTTTTCATCTAATAATGTTTTTGTTTGATGGAAACCTGTTTTAACAACAAATGATTTGTTTTGTAATTTATCATAATCATACATATGAATTGGTTGTCCTGTTTCAATCATGACAAAATTAGAAATATCAACAATATTATTAATAGGTTTTATTCCACTAGCAAGTAAATAATTTTGTAACCATTTTGGTGATTCCTTTGTTTGTACACCTTTTACTAATTTAACCGAAAAGAATGGACATAAATCAGTTTCAACTGATACTTGTAAATCACTTTCTAATTCATCATATTTTTTAATTTCAGGTAATTTCACTTTTCTATTTAAAACTGCTCCAACTTCATAAGCTAATGAAGTTATAGCCATACAATCACTTCTATTAGGAGTTAAACCAATATCAAGAATTGTATCATCTAATCCCATATATGATAAAGCTTCATGACCAATAGGTGCATCTTCATTTAATACATGAATACCATCTTTATCTTCATCCTTTAATAAACGCGCATCCAATCCAAGTTCAGCAATCGAACAAATCATACCATTAGAGGCTTCCCCTCTAACAACACTTTCTTTAATTTTAAATCCATTACCTAGATCACATCCAGGCAATGCAACAATCACTTTTTGACCTGCTTGTACATTAGGTGCACCACATACAATTTGTCTTGTATCTGTATCAGAAACTTGTACTTGACATACATTTAAATGATCACTATCAGGGTGTGGATGACATTCTTTAACATACCCGACAACAAGTTTATCTCCTCTAGCAAGTGTATGCATACCTTCTACTTCTAATCCAATACGTGTAATTGCTTCTGCTAATGAAGCTGGTTCTTGATCTTGGATATCTACATATTCATTTAATAATTTTAAACTTGCTTCCATTCTTTTACCCCTTTCTTGTAAATTGATTTAAAAATCTCAAATCATCATTATAAAATTCTCTAATATTATCAATACCGTATTTCAACATAGCTACACGTTCTAATCCAATACCAAATGCAAATCCTTGATAAACTGTTGGATCAAATCCACACATTTCTAATACCTTAGGATTGACCATACCTGCACCAAGGATTTCAATCCATCCCGTATGTTTACACATTGGACACCCTTTTCCTTCACAGTTATGACATGAAATATCTACTTCAACACTTGGTTCAGTAAATGGGAAATAAGATGGTCTTAAACGAATTTGTCTTTTTTCTCCAAACATCTTTTTCGCAAAAACTTCTAAAGTTCCTTTTAAATCAGCCATAGTAATATTTTTATCTACAACCAAACCTTCACATTGCATAAATTGATGTGAATGTGTTGCATCATCATCATCTCTACGATATGTTTTTCCTGGACAAATAACCTTAATTGGTCCTTTTCCATTTGCTTCAAGCATAACATGAGCTTGAACTGGAGATGTATGTGTTCTCATCAATGTATTTTCATCAATATAGAATGTATCTTGCATATCTCTTGCAGGATGTCCTTTTGGTAGATTCATTAACTCAAAGTTATAATGATCAGATTCTACTTCTGGTCCTTCAGCTACTTGATAACCCATACCTAAGAATAACTCCTCTAAATCATTTTTGACAATTGTAAGAGGATGTAAACTTCCTAAAGGAAGTCTATAACTTGGTAAAGTAATATCAATCTTTTCTTCTTTTAATTTCTCATTTAATTGTACTTGTTCTAAATAAGCTTTCTTTTCTTCAATTGCTTGTGTTATTTCTTGTTTTACACTATTAGAGACTTTACCAAATTCTGCTCTTTCACTTGGTTCCATATCTTTCATAGATTTCATTGCTGCTTGCATTGGTCCTTTTTTACCAAGATACAAGACTCTTAAATCATTTAAATCTTTTAAAGATACACAAGCTTCTATCTTTGATAAAGCTTTTTCTTTAATCTTTAACAACTCATTCATAATATTCCTCCTTCAAAATAAAAAAACCGTTCCACATAGGAACGATTATATCGCGGTACCATCCTAATTCATAACATAAAAGTCATGCACTTATCGCTATAACGTTGCGTCAACGGCGGTGATTAGCCGCACTCCAAGGTGAATTCATTATAATCATTGTAAGAAAACTCTCAGCATCTGTTTTCCTCTCTTCTACAACTTTTATAATTACTTGTCCTCTTCATCGTGTTTACACACATTATATCGAATATTTAAAATAAAAACAAGATTTTTTTCTTCAATTACATATTGCAATATTGACTTTTATGATACACACTATCACCTTTTTTTCATCTTGATATCAATAAGTTTCAAGACATCTTCATACAAATGCCCCTCATCCTCTAAATCAATCATTAACCATCTCTGTCCACGGCCTTCTCGAGTTTTATCATATATATCACGAAGTATTGAACTTGCTTTCAATAAATAGTCTTCGACATCTTCTTTTTCTTTTAAGCCAACAACAACCATCATAGTAAAATAACGCTGTTGAGGATAGATGACACAAAGTGATTTATTAGATTTTTTAAATTTGACATTCCATCCTGGTTGCATTGAACATTTACTAAATTCAATTTTCTCCTTCACTTTATATCTTTCTTTCAATGTCTGTACAAACTGATCAAAAAGTTCATTAGAAATATATTCACTGATTCCATCAAGACTTGGCATTATATGACTTTCTTGTATATCATTCATATTAATTCCTCCTGTATATTATTATATATAAACAAGTCATTATAAATAAAGATGAATATGTTGTTAAAAAACGTAGTGATTATTAAAAATCCACTACTGTGGATTCTTTTGTTGCCAGCACTCCGTACCAGGAATATTCAGTTTTTCAGGATCGAAGACTGGATCTATTCCTTGAGATTTTTGTAATGAATAGTCCTTTAACGCTATAAAAGCATATTTACCTAAAAAGAGAATAACAACAATATTCATTAAAGCCATAAATCCCATCAATACATCAGCCAAATCCCATACAAGACTAAAATCTGCCAATGATCCAAAGAATATCACTACCAATGT
>DEPZ01000014.1:4613-10571 GCA_002359025.1 Erysipelotrichaceae bacterium UBA3379
AATATAGAAAAAGTAATAAAATGTATTCCCCATTCTCCCAGTTCATTTTGAATAGCTGCTTGAACATAAGGCATTCCATTCATTCCTTCATATATACCATAATTCAATAAGATAAATGCTGTTGTTGTACAAACAAGAATTGTATCAATGAATACTGAAATCACCTGAACCAAACCTTGCTTAACTGGATGAGATACATCGGCAGTTGCACTGGCATTAGGAGCTGATCCCATACCTGCTTCATTAGAAAACAATCCTCTTTTCATACCATACATAATACAAGATCCAGCAAAACCTCCAAATATTGCCTGAAAATCAAATGCTTCTTGAAAAATCAACATAAACAAATGAGGTAATTGCTCAATATTCACCAATGTAATATAAACTCCAATACAAATATACGCCCCTGCCATAATAGGTACAATTGTTGAAGAAATAATCCCAATACGATGAACTCCTCCAAATATAACAAAAGCAGTTAAAACAGTTAAAACACCCCCTACTATTAAAGCCGCTGTTGTTTCATTTTCAAAATAATAACTCACTGCACTTGATACATTATATGATTGCAAACCATTAAAACCAAATATAAAACACGCTATTAATAATATAGCAAATACAATTCCTAAAAAACGACTTCCAATCGCTTTTTCAATATAATAAGCCGGACCGCCACGAAACTCTCCATCATTTTCCTTATAAATCTGAGCAAGTGTTGACTCTACAAATGCACTTGCTCCTCCTATTAAAGCAATCACCCACATCCAAAATATGGAACCAGCGCCACCAGCCGCTAATGCTGTAGCAACACCAGCAATATTACCTGTTCCAACTCTTGACGCAGTTGAAATCATCAATGCTTGAAAAGAAGAGACACCTTCCTTACTCGCTGACTTTTCACTCAATAAAGATAAACCCTCTTTAAATAATCTTAATTGTACACATTTTGTACGAATCGTAAAATATATACCTGCACTTACAAGCAATATCAATAAAACATGACTATATAAAAATTCATTTAATAAAGATAATAATTCTTTCATAAACTCCTCCTAACCAATAAAAAAGGCACGTTTCCGTGTCTTTTCCAAAGTATACCATGATTGAGATCATTTCGCAACTCTATCTAAAATGATACATTGCAAGTGCCCCCGCAACAGCAACATTTAATGACTCAATTGTTTCAATAGGAATATACATACGCTCATCGCAAATATCTAAAATCTCTTTTGATATGCCTTGTCCTTCATTTCCCATCACAAATGCCATTCTATCTTTTCTAGCAATATCATCAATAACCTTTGCATTTTCTAAACATGTTCCATAAACAGTAACACCATCATTTTGTAAAGAAGAAATAGCTTCATTTAAATCCATCATACATACATCAATCATAAACAACGCTCCTTGTGTTGCGCGTATCACTTTATCATTATATAAGTCTACACAATCCTTAGACATAATCACTTGATCATATCCTAGTGCAATAGCTGTTCTTAATAATGTTCCAACATTCCCTGGATCTTGTAAACAATCCAACAATAAATATCTATTTTTATTTAATAAGATATGATTATTATCTTTTTTTTGACAAATGGCCATAATAGGTTGTGGTGTCTTTGTAAAAGCAAGCTTTTCCATAACTCTAGAAGACACATAAATTGTCTCTTCATCATAATCCTGTTTATCTGTTGTTATGAGCTTTATAATTGCGTGATGTTTTTTTGCTTCTTCTACAAGATGATAACCTTCAACCAAAAACAACCCTGTTTCATCTCTATACTTCTTTTGTTTTAATTTCATTATCTCTTTGATTGTTTCATTTTGAACAGAAGTAATCATACATGAACCTCCTTTAATGCTTTTATTCTCTGTTTATAATCTGGCATACGTCTTTCTATCTCTTGATAAAACTTTGATGAATGATTTGGTTCTAAAAAATGAACCAGCTCATGAATAATCACATAATCAATCAATTTTTTATCAAGATGAACAAGTGATAAATTAAATGTCACTTTATTCTGTTGATAAAAACAACTCCCCCATCGTCCTTTATACTTTTTAATTTCAATTTCAGGCATATCCAAATCAAAGACATGTGCTAAATAGTAAATAACTCTTTCTTGAATATAATCATATAATAAATCCTTCAAGTATTTTTCTACACATTTTTCTATATTACGATGATAGACATAGATATCATCATGATGGATATGACTTTGATATCTTCCTACATCCAATAATTTAATACGATATCTTTTTAAAAAGATATCAACATACCCATGATCACGATAATCATAATAAGACGTATATTGATTGATTCTTTCTAAGAGTTTATCTTGATATCTTATAAGCATCTTTTCTATATATTCAATAGGTGTCATATAAGGAGCACTGACGACTATTTCTCCTTTTATGACTTTTATATATATACGTTTGATATTTTTTTGTATAAGTGTATACTCTATCTCTTGATGACCAATAATAATATGTTTTTTCATAAAACTCCTTGTATAATTTTTGATTTCAATTCCATACTTCTATAGAAAGGAGAATTCTATGCGTGAAGCTTTATTAAATAATTTAAGAGGTATATCACCTCAAGAATTAAAACAAACAATTGAAGAAGGGATTGCTTCTCAAGAAGAAACCATTCTTGTTGGTTTAGGTGTCCTTTTTGAATCTTATTATAATTCATTGGATCAATCATCTAAACAAACCTTCTTACAATCATTATCTGCTTTACTTTAGACCAGATTCTGGTCTTTTTTTCAACCATTGGAATAATTGAGGTGTTCTTTTATACATCTCTTTAATCATTCTTAGAATAATTAATAAGCATAATAAGCTTAGATTATATTGAAATAAATTTATCATGGGTATAAAGAATGATACAATACTTACCACTACTAAACCAATACATGGAAGAAAAGTAACCTTTTCTTCATAAATATCATATAATATCTTTGATATCTCAAATAAAATATAATCAAAAAACCACAACAAGATAAAATAGAATGTTGTATACATATCATAGAAGAATATTCTTTGTAAAGCTTCTTGTATATCACAACTATAATAAGACATCATAGAAATCATAAAAGATATAAATGTAACTATCAACGTTCCAATAATATTTCTTAACATATATATTGGGATTAAATCTTTCTTTACTTTCATTTTATGACCACCTTTTTTTCATTTCTAACGGAATTTTAAAACTAAATGTATCTTTTCCATCATCTAATGTAATCACACAAATCAGTGTTCTATCTAATAAAGATCCTTCATCATCAAAGAACTGAGATTGAGCCAATTTCCCAGATAACACATCCTCACTTGTTCCAGTAATATTAATAAATCTTTCATAATCATCCAAGTTTTCAGGATCACCTTGTTCTTTCAAATAAAGATAATCAATAGTCACATGAGAATATAATGAAGTGACATCATCTATTCTAGATGTAAAATCACCTGTTTTTAACCAATGATCTCCCACATAAATATTTTGAATCATATAATCTTTATTACCACCACTATATACATATATTTCATCTGATGATAATTTCATATCTTGTTTATAAACAACATCTTGACTACGTTTCACTTCAAGATGTAGTGAAGATTTTTGAAAATCTTTTGTTGTTAATGTTTCTTTTGTTTCTACAGTAGGTAAAACAAAAACTTCATTTTCTTCATGAATTGTATATTTGTGTACAAACTCATTTTCCCCCATCTTTACCGTCAATTCAACAACATCATTTTTTAAAAAGAAATTATCTTTTAATGCAAGAACTCTTGCTCCACCATAAGTAGCTATATTCATGTGCTTACTAAATTCATAATTTTCTATCATGACATCTTCATTTTTCGCACTGTATACATTCTCATAGTCATCTATTGTTGCATATGTATGAAAATGAAAATTTTCATACCATAAACATAAAGTCACTGTCAATAAACACAATAAAGCAATAGATAATATCAATTGTTTCTTTGTTTCTTTTTTCATAAAATCACCACGACTATTATATATGTTTTTTATAAAAAAGAAAAGACCTCTCTATTTTTAAAGGTCTTTTGATGATATGAATAGACATTTTTTATCATATTATTATCTTTTTTATATAGTCTATAAAGTATTTTGTCATTTTATGAATAGAATTTATTTTTAAAGACTCCTACCTATTCAATGTTTTAGACTTATAAGGATACTTCCTTTGTATCAAATTTTATATATCGTTTTCCTTGAAATGTCAGTTCTCCAAATTGACCTTTTTTAATTTTCATATACTCCCCTTTCTTGACTTGAAACTCTAAAGTGTCTCCACCTTCAATTTCAAACAAAACATAATATATATACATTTTATGTTTGACATATCCTGGCCTTGACGATCTTTTTCGTCTTATATTTTGTATTTGTACATGCTTATCCAAGACTTTTGCTTGTGTCATAATTAGAGGTGAACGACGATTTTTTAGCCACTGCATCAGAATTATCAAACTCTCTAAAAAAATATAACATGTTATTAAAAAATCATATACACCTTGATACAATTTTACCTTAACATTTAAATGCAGCTTATTCCTTTAAACTCATTATACAATAATTTGATATAAAATTTGTATATATAAGAAAAAAAGACAAGCTTTTTATACTTGTCTATTCCAATGTAACAGTTAATTCAGTTGTAGAACCATTACGATTGACAGTCATTTTGACTTTATCTCCTGATTTCTTTGAATAAAGTTTTGTTAAGAAATCTTTATATGTTTGAATTTCTTCACCATCAAATTTAGTTATAACATCTCCAACTTTAATTCCAGCTTTACTTGCTGCTGAATTTGCTTGTACATCTGCAACATAGATTCCTTTATTTAAATTTGTTTGTATACGATACATATACAATTCATATGATGAATATTCATCTAAAGCAACAGCTGAAATTCCTAAACTTGGTCTAGAAACTTTACCTGTAGAAATAATTTCTTCAACTAATTTTTTAGCATCATTAATAGGTAATGCAAATCCCATACCTTCTACTGTATCAGAAGCAAATTTCATCGAAGTAATACCAACAAGTTCTCCTGCAGCATTTACCAATGCTCCACCACTATTTCCTGGATTGATTGCTGCATCAGTTTGAATAAGATTCATATCCCAATCATCTTTTCCATCTTCATTCAAATCCACTGAAACTGTACGAGATTGTGCTGAAACAATTCCTTCTGTAACTGTTCCTGCATATTCAATCCCTAATGGACTTCCTACAGCTAATACAGTTTCCCCAGCATCTAATTTATCAGAATCTCCTAAATTAAATGCAGACACATCAAAGTTACATGTCATCTTTAATACTGCAATATCACCATATTGGTCACTACCAACTAATTCTGCCTTTACAGACTCATTATTAGAGAAAATAACTTCTATAGATTGTGCTTGATCAATTACGTGATGATTTGTAACAACATAAACTGTATTTCCATCCACCTTATAAATAACACCACTACCACTACCAGATAATTGATTATTTTGATAAACCGCAACCCCTACTGCAGATTTCTTTGCATTTGCAACAACATCTGTAAGATTGCTCTTAATATCATAATTCACTTCCTGTACATTTGCTTGCGTATTATTTGAATTTGATGAAGGTGTCATCACTTGATACATTAAAAATCCATTACAAGCTAGAGACACTATCAATAATATTGAAACAACTAATTTAAACAATTTATCTTTATTCATACTTTTCATCATTCATCTTCCTTTCAGTCATCTTTTACTTTACATTATTATCATAACCTATAAATACCAAAATATTATTTTAATAATGTGTGAAAATGTCAAAAAGTTATCTATTTCCATATATACATTATACCCAATATTACAAATACAAGATATGTTTTCTTATTATTTTTTATACATAATTATAAAATAAACTCCTTTAACAA
>DEPZ01000067.1 GCA_002359025.1 Erysipelotrichaceae bacterium UBA3379
GCCCTAAATATATACTAGCACTACATCACCTGGCTCAATATTGTACTTACATAATATCTGTCTCACTCTTTCTATATAATTTTTCTCAAAAATAGAAATCTTAGACTGATTCAAGGAGATAGGTAAAACATCAATTCCTTGTTTTTTCATCTCATAAATATATTGGCAGACTTTTTCCAACATATACATATCCACATATGAAATAAAACCATTTTGTTCAAATATAGGAATAAACTCACCAGGAGAAATCATCCGCCCATCTTTTGTTTGCCATCTAATTAATGCTTCTCCTCCACAGAATTTATCTTTCTTTAAATCATATTTCGGTTGAATATACATAACAAACTCTTCATTTTCTAAAGCAAAATTCATTCTCTTTTCAATATCATTAATTCTTTGTGCTTCTTTATACATATCTTCATCATAAAAAGCATAATGATTTCCATGTAAAGTTGCTACACTTGCTTTTGCAATCATTGCTCTATCAATCATGACTGCAATATCTATATTTTCTGAAAACATATTAATCACTTTAATTCCACAATAACAATAAATTGGAAACCGTTGATTAGGAAATAAATGATGCTTAGACACTTCATCCATAATCGTCATAACTCTTGTTTTAATTTCTTCTTTATCTTGAGTATACAACAAAAATCCAAATTGATCAGATTCATGATGATAATACAATTCCTTTGGACCAAGATTCTTTTTTAACACATCAACAACATAACATAATAATTGATTCCCAACCTGAAATCCAAACGTATGATTAATAAATTTAAAATCATGTATATCCAATACAACCAAAGAGCATTTTGCATCTTTATTTAAAACCTTAAAAACCAAATCATTAAATCCATTTTTATTATAAGCTTTTGTAATAGGATTATAATAAGCTAAATAATTCACTTCTTCTTTCCCTTTATAAACCTTATGATTCATATAAAGAGTCATTCCACCAAAAACAAACACTACAAAAACAATAAAAAACATTGTCATATAGGTAAAATCATCAAAATTACCTGAGACACTCATTAACGGAACAATACACACAGCATACAATTGACTATCTTTTAAATAGTGCGAAGCCATAAACACCTTATCATTTTGATATTGAAACAATCCAGATTTTTCTTTTTTAACAAATTTTTCTAACTTATCACTGACTTGCTCATCCATTCCTAGTGACTCACCTAATTGATCACCAACATACATGTTTTCTTCATCCATTAAAATACGTCCATCTTTGTTCACCAATCTCACAATACCATCATCTGCCAAACTTGGATATTCTAAGACATCTTCAAAAGATTCTAAATCTTCTAATGCAAGAACAATTCCTATCAGTTCATCTTGATCATATACTGGTACTCCATGACAGATCATATCTTTTTTTAAATCTTGATCATAGTAATCTCGTGATAAGTATACTCCTTGAAAAATTCTTTGTATAAACTTATCATTTTCAAACTTCATATTATAAACAATTTCATTATTTGAATAAACCTTCACTCCTTGAAGATCTTTATTTATATAATACATTTGTACAAAACGATTATCCTTTTCTTGTTGAATTAATTTTTCAGCAATGTCTTTTTGTGACAAATCTTTTGACATAAAAGATGTAATCGCTTGTACTTTTTCTAAGCTCTCACCAATCTTAGAATCCACCAATTCCCCATAGTGATCACTGCTCACACGTAATCTTTCCAGAGTATTTTGTAAATCGACTTTATTTTTTGAAACAAGAATAATTGCTAGTGCACTTATAGAGGCGATGATCATACTTAACATCAATAAAATTGAAATGGTCATCTTTTTCTTTTCGATGTCTTTCCCCATCATAAACCCTTCTCCTTTTATAACCAGTTTTAAACATACTCTATAAAAATATAATCATTTTCTTCTTATTTTACTCGATATTAAATACTTAACTGGTTATATTATATAGTTGTTGTAGTTATTTGTCAAAATCTATGACAAAAAAAGAACTCTTTTTCAAGAATTCTTTTACTTTGCTTCTTTTAAAGCTTTAGCAAGTTGATCCGGACAAGAAGTTATCTTCATTCCACAACGTACTCCTTGTAAACGAGCAATGACTTCTTCTTTATCCATTCCTTCTACAAGTCTAGAAATACCTTGTGTATTCCCTGAACAACCACCTATAAATTTGACATTCTTTACCTTTCCATCATCAATAGTAAAATCTATAAACGATGCACATACTCCTCTTGTCTTATAATGATAATCCATAAGTCCCTCCTATTGTAATCTACTCTTTTCAAATACATATATATTCTGATTATCTTTTAGACCATCAGACATCTTAATCTTCCCATCTTCCAATAGCCATATTGCTTCTACGCCATCTAAAGAATTAATAAATTTCAAACCATCTTCATACTCCATTAAGAACACAGCTGAACTTAAAAAATCTGCCAAACCACTATCTTCAGTAACAATACTTACACTTCTAAAATGAACTGCTGGATAAAGTGTTTTTGGATCAATCAAATGATGATATTTTATTCCTTGACTATCTTCATAAAATCTTTGATAGTCTCCACTTGTCACAACAGATTGACCTTCCACAACAAGAACAGCTTCATTATCTTGATCAGGATCATCAGCTGTTTGACTATAATTCCCATCTTTAGGAGATTCAATTCCTATACAATAATTATTTTGGCAATCATCTAAATAAAAATCACCTGATTTTTTCACAAGTCTTTTTCCATGACTCGCTACATTTCCACCACCACTCAATAAAAAGCTTTCAACACCCATATCAATTAAATCCTGTTTAATGAGTTCTACGGCATAACCTTTTGCAGTTGCTCCTACATCAATAGAAAGATTTTCATCTTTGATAAATACAGTTTTCTTTTCATCATCAATAACAATATTATCGATATCTGTATGTTGACTCGCTTTTTCTAATTCGCTTTGAGTAGGCACTTCACCAACACCATTATTGTTTGTCGCTTCTTCTCTATAATCATGCCATATATCAATAACACTTCCAAAAGCAATATTTACTTTAGAAGATAATTCATGATATCTTTCAATACATAAGTTCAATAAATTAATAATTGGCTGTTCCACTTGTACTGGTGCTTTTCCAGCCTGTGCATTAATTGTATTGATGTTATTAATATTCTCATAAGAAGTATATTTATCAAATAACTGATCATAATAATTCAAATCTTTTTCAATTAAATCACATTGTTTTTGAAATTCTTCTTCACTTTTTGCATATGTAATATAAGTCGTAATTGTGTCAAATGAACCTACAAAGTTTTTAGAATAATATTCATATTCACTTTTACATCCAACCACTAATAATAACATACAACATACAATACATAATTTTAATATTTTCTTCAATTTTATCACCTTCTCCATTATATCAAAAAATAAAAAAACTGCGATATCTTTTTTCGCAGTTTTCTCATTTTTTATTTTAAAGAACTTCCAGCTTCAGCATAAGCAGCTAAAATATCATCAATAACAATTGTACATCCTGATGATAAATCAGAATCTGCAGGAGCTTTTCCACCATGATAATCTTTAGTTTTTACATTAGCAACTTCATCTAATGTTTTTGTATTAGCCCATGTTTCAAATGCAGCAGCTTGTTCATACCATTCTTTACCGATTGCTGAAGCACCTTTCATGTTATATTTTTCTTTTAATTCAGTTTTTGTATCAGTTACACCTTCATAAACTTGAGCAACATCTAAATCATTAAAAACAATTTTTCCATCTGCATCAGTAGCAACTAAAGCGATAGTTGTATTTAATTGTTTCTTTTCAGCATCATTAGACATGATTTCTCCAATACCAACTTTTGCAGCACTTACTTCTGCAGCATTTGTATTTGCTTTAGCAACTGCAGCTAACATATCGTCTACAACAATTGTACATCCAGCTGCTAAATCAGCTTCTGCTGGAGCTTTTCCACCATGATAATCTTTTGTTTTCATATTTGCAACTTCATCTGGAGTTTTACCTTTACACCATTCTTCAAATGCAGCAGCTTGTTCATACCATTCTTTACCGATTGCTGAAGCTTTTTTCATAGCATAATCAGCACCACGTTCTTTTTTAGTTTTATCTAATTCACCTTCCCCACCAGGTGTAGATTGAGCAACGTCGATATCGATATAATTGATTTTCCCATCTTTATCTAATCCAATAGCAGCAATAGTTGAATTCACTTGTCCGTCGTTATATGTACTTACAACACCTAATCCAACTTTAGCATATTGTGCAGCTGTGTCTCCTCCTGTACTTCCTGTACCTGCATCTTTTTTACCGCATCCAACAAGTGTAGTTGCAGCTAATGTAGATACAGCTAATACTTTTAAAAATTTCTTCATAAATATCTCCTTCCTTTTCCTTCATAGCTATATTATATCTGTACTTCACTTTTATATCAAGCAATTTGTGAAAATAATATCAAAGAATATCAAAAAAGACAGAAATTCAAGTATTTCCATCTTTAATTATGACTTAAAAACCTTATTTTCATTTGCGTCAATACATTCTTTGATACGAGATTGTACCAAATGCGCAATTTCTGTACTTGTCATATCTTTATACTCATCATAATAAAGTGGTTTTAAATAATGAATTTGAGCATCTACTGGTTTGATTGTATTGTTATCAAACACTTTATAACAATCAATCAAAGCCACAGGAACAATTGGTTTTTTTGCATCAATAACCGATTTAAAAGTTCCACCCTTAAATTCTAACATTTGATTTTCTTTACGACATCTTGTTCCTTCAGGAAAGATAACATAATTCATTCCCTTAGCAAGTTCTTTAGATACATTTCTAATCACACGAATAGAAGCACGTAAGTTTTCACGATCAATCGTTTGAAATTCAATCATTCTTAAAACATCTTTTAATACAAAAACATCCATTAATTCTTTTTTTACCACTGCTTTAAATGGTAAATCATGTGTATCAAACAAGATTAACGCATCAAATAATCCTTGATGATTTGGTGTCATTAAATACCCTTGTTCTTCAGGTAAATTCTCTTTACCATAACAATGAATGCGAACTCTTGATTTTTGATCAACTTTTCTTATTAACTTTTGTGTAAAATCAAATCTTTCCTCAAAACTTGTTGTTTCCATATGAGAATTAAAATAACGAATTTTAAGCAACCAGCCAGGCACTCTATAAATCAATCTGATAACTAAAAATACTATCCTTTTCATTTTCCACCTCTTACATATATTTCTAAATCAAATGTCTGATAATGTTTTATCTCTTTCAATATAAAATCATACTCTTTAAAATCAGGGAAATATGTTTCTCCTTGATGATTTCCAGGTATACGTGAAATCAATAATTGATCAACATATTCAAGTGCCTGCTTATATACACTTGCTCCTCCTGCTATATATAAATCCTTATCAAGCTGACGATATTCTTGGATGACTTGTTCTAAAGAATCTCTCACTTCTACTCTTTGATCATCTAAGCCTTGTCTTGTTAAAACTATTGTATGACGTGACGGAAGAGGTCTTCCTATCGCAAGATATGTTGTTTTTCCCATGACAATTGTTTGATTCAATGTTGTTTCTTTAAAATGCTTTAAATCTTCTGGATTATTCCAAGGCATTCCATTTCTTGAATCTTTTTTTCCAATTAACTGCTGATCATCCATCGCCACTATAATACTAATCATTTTTCCACCTCATTTAGTGCTATTATATACAAAACTCCAGCAATTGTCATCTTTTTATTATAAATATCCTTATTCGTATATATTTTATATACAAAAAAACCCATTAGCTGGTCATTCAACTTTTGGGTTTATATTCGCTTATTTACTATTTTATAACAAGAATATAGTGTCAAACACTTAAAATATAGATGATTATCAATCATCTTCGTGATGACATAACATACGATATCTTTCCATCATTTCTTTAAAGATTTCACCATTACTTGGTGGTGTATAAGTTACAGCATTCGCTCCTGCTTCTATAACTTCTAATATTGTTTCATCAGTTGGTCCACCTGTGGCTATAATAGGAAAATCTTTATCAATCTTTCTTAAAGCTCTTACAATTTGAGCTGTGTTTTTACCACCTGAGACATTAATAATATCCGCCCCTGATCTTAACATTCTTTCTTCTAATGGTTCTTCTAAAGACACAATTGTCAAAACAATTGGAATATCTATAATCTTGGATAACTCTTGTACAAAACTTGTTTTGGTTGGTGCATTTAACACCACACCCATAGCTCCATGAAGTTCAGCATCTAAAGCAATAGTTGATACTCTAGGACCTTTTGTTGTCCCTCCTCCTACTCCGGCAAAAACCGGTTTTTGAGAAACTTCAATAATCGATTTTGTAATCTGCATTGTCGGTGTAAATGGATAAACGGCAATAATCGCATCTCCATTACAATTCGCAATAACAGCAACATCAGTAGAAAAGACAAGTGATTTAATTCTTTTGCCATTGATGACAATTCCTGATGCTTTATATATGCTTTGTGGAACCTTCACAATATGTCTAAGTTTAGAATCCACAAAAGGCATTTGTTTTGCCATAATTTCACCTTCTTTTATTTCTTAGTTAAAAAATGATAAAGTGCTCCTAACAAGTTTGCTTCATTATGAAATTGACATACTTCCACAACTGGTTTCACATGTGCATGTGTAAAGACTTCAAAAATATGATTTAATCTTTTATTTACTTCATCTAACAAATCATCACGTACACTAATCCCTCCACCAATAACAATTTTTTCAGGATCATACGCATATTGTAAATTATAAATACCCATTGCGAGTACCCAATAATACTTATCTACATATTTTTCATAAACAGGATCATCATGATAATGATCAAAGACATCTTTTCCATCTAAAGTAGATACATCTACATTTTTATCTTTTGCTATTTCTCTTAAAACAGCTACTGTTGATCCGACATCAGACCATGTTCTCATTTCATGAGTATCATAATCCATTTGAGCAATCATATATCCAAACTCTCCACCATGAAGATGTTTTCCCTTATGAATTCTTTTATTTTTCACAACCGCTCCACCAATTCCAGTACCACTCACAATAAAGCAGCAATCATCTACATCACTTGCTGTCCCTTTCCAAGCTTCAGCTAAAGCCGCACAATTTGCATCATTTTCCATTTCCACTCTTACATGTAGTAAATCTTCTAAATCTGCTTTAATTTTTGGACCATGAATATAATCCACCGCACTCGATCCACCTATCACACCTGCTTCACTATCAACTGCTCCTGGCATACTTAAAGCCACACCTTGTAAATCTTCATAACGATAAAAACAGTCTTTTATAGCTTGATACATATTTTCTAATGTATCTGGTGTTTTTACAGATGATGTTTCAAAAATTTCTCCTTCTTCATTTAACACTGCAAACTTCATTGATGTTCCACCAACATCTATTGATAAATACTTTTTCATTGTAACCTCCACTTTGTTTATTTGTACTTATTTTATCACAGATATAACCAAAAATATATATTTCACTTCTAAGATTTTTTGTTAAAAAAGATTCCTGTGTCATAAACAATATAAATTGCTTACTTACAAGGAATCAAATCATATGACATGCTATTAATATTTTTTCAACAACATCATCTAGACTTCCTACATTATCAATATGCACATCACATGCATCCAAATATAATGTATGTCTCTCTTTAAAAAGCGCATAAAGCTTTTCTGGTCCTTCTTTTAATAACGGACGTGAAGAAACTCGAATATCACTTAAAATATTTTCTACAGGTCTATCAATATAAATAATCACACCATGACGTTTTAAAGCATCTATATTTTGTTGATTTTTGATAACTCCTCCACCAGTCGAAAGAATATATCCCTCTAACTTTCCAAGTTCCTGACAACATATTGTTTCTCTTTCTCTAAAATAATCTTCAGAAATTTCAAACATGTCATGAATTGTCATCTGATATGTCTCTTCAATATATTCATCTATATCAATAACTGG
Source organism: Erysipelotrichaceae bacterium UBA3379 (assembly GCA_002359025.1). Classification (GTDB taxonomy): domain Bacteria; phylum Bacillota_I; class Bacilli_A; order Erysipelotrichales; family Coprobacillaceae; genus UBA3379. Next base: position 8,036 of record DEPZ01000067.1, read on the forward strand.
TTTATTGAGTCTTTTGCCTAAAATTCTAGCAATTGTTGTCTTGCCACATCCCATCATACCAATAAGAACAATATTTTTTTGACTATGCTTTTCTTTTTGCATAATTCCCCAGTAGCTTAAATGTATTGGTATGAGCTTTCATATCTTCTAAAGCAGATATGACTTTTGAATCATCAAGACTTCCTTCAAAATCAACATAGAAAAAATATTCCCAAGGCGTATCAATAATTGGTCTAGATTCAATTCTTAACATATTTAATTGATGATTACTTATAATTTTCATGACTTCATGTAGTGCTCCAACTTCATGATTTAAAGTAAATACTGTGCTTACACACATCGCGTCTTCAGTCTTCTCTAACTGTTTAGAAAAAATGATGAATCTCGTTGTGTTACTTTTGACATTCTGGATATTTTCTTTTAAGACTTTTAAGTTATAGATTTTTGCTGCTTCATAAGAAGCTATTGCACCTAAACGAACATCCTTTTGATCAGCGATATATTGTGCAGCCAATGCTGTATTTTCACATTCTCTTTTGTGTATATTGGGATGCTGTCTTAAATACTGCGAACATTGAAGCAACCCTTGTGGATGCGAGTAAACTTCTACGATATCTTCCTCTCGACTTTCTTGAATACCCAAAAGGTGTTGTGATATAGACAAACTCTGTTCACCTACAATATAAAACCCATAATCTCTAATTAAATCATAATTATCATTTATTGCACCCGTAGATGAATTTTCCAAAGGAACAATACCATATTGTATTTCATCATTTTGAAGAGCTTCAAAAACATCTTTAAAATCTTTATAATTTCTACTTTTTGCATCTTTTCCAAAAAACTGATGCAATGCTTGCTGAGAAAAAGAACCTGGTACACCTTGAAAACCAATAACTGCTTGATCAAAACAAGGTGATGATAATTCATAATGTTTATCATCTGATAAAAAGCTTGCTTGATATGTTTTTGAAATATTCATCATATTTTGTATAAATATTTTTGCATATTCTTTTAAATTATCATCTTTTATTCTCTTCACATTTTTTTCAATGACCTGTTGTTCACGTTTGGCTTGAAATATTTCCATTTGATTAGCTATTTTGTATTGAACAACATCTTTTGCAACATGCATTCTTTTTTCAAATAAAGCAATTATTTGTTGATCAATATCATCTATTTCTTCTCTACATTGTTTTAAATCTTTCATCGTACATCATCAAGTCCAAGAGTCCTATAGCTACCATTGCCTCTACAACAACAACTGCTCTAGGAACAATACATGGATCATGCCTTCCTTTTAATTCTAATTCTACATTTTCACGTGTCTTTATATTAATGGTCTGTTGTTTTTGTGAAATGGATGGTGTTGGTTTTATACCCACATGAAAAACAATTGGCATCCCATTGCTAATACCACCCGTAATTCCACCATTATTGTTTGTCTTTGTCAAAATTTGATTTCCCTGGAAATAATAGCTATCATTTGCTTCATGTCCATACAAACGTGTGATTTCTTCTCCCAAACCAAACCCAACACTTTTTACTGCCGGTATACTAAACAATAAAGGCGAAAGATGTGATTCTATAGAATCAAAGAAGGGATTTCCAATTCCAGATGGAACATTAACAATCGCACATTCAATCATTCCTCCTACAGAATCTTGTTGTAATCTTGCGCTTTCTATAACATCTTGCATTTGAGCAAAAACTCCAGGACGAATTGTTGGATATTGTTGCTTTAACAATTCTTCTAAATATGTTTCATCTACATTAACAGGAAATCTATCATCTTGGACATCTTTGATACTCAAAATATGTCCACCCACCATAATTCCTTTTTCTTTTAAAATCAATTTTGCAACTGCACCAGCAAAGACAATAGGTGCAGTCAACCTTCCTGAAAAATGTCCTCCACCTCTCACATCATTAAAACCATGATATTTTTTATAGGCAGGATAATCACTATGGCCGGGTCTCATCACTTCTTTTAATATAGAATAATCTTTTGAATGAGTATCTTGATTATAAATCATCGCACATAGTGGCGCACCGGTTGTGATTTGATCTTGTATACCACTCATGATATGAATAGTATCTTTTTCTTTACGTGGAGTGGACATTTTATTTTGCCCAGGAGCACGTCTTTTCATTTCTTTTTCAATAAATTCTTGATCAAGTCTCACTCCAGCTGGTAAATTTCCTATAACAATCCCAATGGCTTCACCATGACTTTCTCCAAAAAGTGTTATCTCCATATTTTTTCCCCAAGAAGCACTCATTCTATCACACCACCTAACTTTTCAAAATGTTCCCAAAAACGCGGATAAGACTTGTCTACACATAAATGTTCATCAATACAAACTTCATTTTCACACTGCGTTGAAGCAATTGCTTCCATCATCGCCATGCGATGATCATTATAAGAAGAAACATGTCCGCCTTTTAAAACATCTACACCTTCAATAATCATAGAACCTTCTTTTTCATAAGCTTTGCCACCCAATTTACAAATAACATCTACAGTGGCTGATAAACGATCACATTCTTTAATACGTAAACGTGATATATTTTCAATGACACTTGTACCCTTTGCTAGACTACAAGCCAAAGCTATAACGGGAATAATATCCGGACACTGTGAACCGTCTATTTGAGTTGCATGTAAATCATCACATACCATCATGTATCCATGATCGACTTCTTGTATACGACAACCCATTCTTTTTAAGATATCTATCGCTTCTTTATCACCTTGAGCAGATTGTAAATTCAATCCATCTAAAATCACTTCATTTTGCAATGCTCCTGCTACGAGATAGAAAGCCGCCTGTGAAAAATCAGCTTCTACACAATAATCACATGGATGGTATTGTTGTCCTCCGGGAATAATCAATTCTTGGTAGTTATGATTGATAATCTTTATTCCATAAAGCTTTAACATTTGAAGAGTTAAATCTATATATCCTTTTGACTCTAACGGAGATGTTATGATGATCTTAGAATCTTGATCCATTAATGGTAAAGCAAATAACAAACCACTCACAAACTGTGATGAAACATTCCCAGGTATCTCAAAAACACCTGCCTTTAGTCTTCCTTGAATATATAAATCTAAAACATCTTCACGATATAAATAAGCAATATTTTGTTTATCAAAAATATCATAATAAATATTTAAAGGTCTTTGACCTAATCTTCCTTGACCTTTAAAATGAACATATGCTTCACATACAATAGAAATTGGAATCATAAATCTAAGTGTTGAACCAGATTCATTACAATCAATTTCACATTTATTCTTCATAAATGTTGTTGTTCCATCTATTTCAACATAATCATCATATTCAAAAATCATTGTTCCTAAAGCTTTCATAGCTGACAAAGTTGCTTTGATATCTTTTGAATATTCGATATTTGTAATTGTACTTTTTCCTCTTGCTAGAGAAGCACAAATGATTGCTCGATGAGCCATACTTTTAGAAGGTGGAACTTGTACATGTCCTTTTAAAGTATGAGGTTTTAATGTGATAGTCATTCTAAATCTCCTTTACTTCATCTATAAATGTTAAATCACTTGGATATACATAACTTTGACCAATCTCATGTAATAAAACATAAGATAGCTTTTTATGAATATTTTTCTTATCTAAAGACATTGCTTGTTTTAAATCTTGAGTTGGTATATGACATTCTGTTGGTAATTGATATTTGTGTAATAATGCTTCTATCCTCTTTGATGTCCCTTGTTGCGTCAAAGATTTCTTTTGAGCAATACGTGTTATTTGTACCATACCAATTCCTACAGCTTCTCCATGTGAATATTTATCATAATGATAATATTGTTCGATAGCGTGTCCTAAAGTATGCCCAAAATTCAAGACCAAACGATCACCAAAATCATATAAATCTTTTTCCACAACTTGTCTTTTTAAATCCACACATTTATAAATAATATCATCAATATCTTGATACAATTCTTCAAAAGAATCATATTGATTTAATTGCTCAAACAATTCTTTATCAAAAATACACCCATATTTAATAACTTCACCCATCCCATCACGTATAAATCGTTTTGGTAATGTTTCTAATGTACAAGGATCAATCAATACCATACTTGGATGTTTAAATGCACCCACAAGATTCTTTCCTTCAGGTAAATCCACAGCAACTTTTCCACCTACACTTGAATCAACTTGAGCAAGAAGCGAAGTAGGAACTTGGACAAATTTGACACCTCTTAGAAATGTACTTGCGACAAAACCTGCCAAATCCCCAATCACTCCTCCTCCAAGCGCTATAATCATATCTGTTCTTGTTAGCTGAAATGAAAGCAATTCACTATAAATATCCTTTAATATATCAAATCTTTTAGATTGTTCACCGTGAGGAACAATCACATGTGATACAAGATACTCTTGTTGTAATTGTTGAGTAACAAACTCACCATAATATGAATAAACATTGTCATCACTAATAATCATGATTTTTGAACCATCGTATATCTCTTGAATATAAGATGTTATATGATTTAATAATCCTTTTTCTATATATATTGGATAACTATCCTTTTGTAAATTGACTTTCATTTTCACAGTATCTATACCTCTTTTCCTATAACTTTTGCGATTTCTTTTAATTCGTGTAATAATCCTTCATACTTCTCTGGTTTTAATGATTGTGGTCCATCACACAATGCCTTTTCTGGATCATTATGCACTTCTATCATCAAACCATCACATCCTGCAACAATGGCTGCCTTGGCCATTGGTTCTACCAACCACCATTTTCCTCCTGCATGTGATGGGTCTATGATAATTGGCAAGTGTGTCAATTTCTTGATGACTGGTATGGCTTGTAAATCCAATGTGTTTCTTGTGTAGGTTTCAAATGTTCTGACTCCTCTTTCACATAGGATGACATTTGGATTTCCACTGGCCATGATATATTCTGCCGACATGATCCATTCTTCATATGTTGCACTTAGTCCTCTTTTCAACAATATCGGCTTCTTGCATCTTTTTCCCACTTCTTTTAATAGTGTGAAGTTTTGCATATTTCTTGCTCCAATCTGTACAAGGTCTACCTTTTCATTAAAGACATCAATATATTCACTACTCATGAGTTCTGAAACAATAGGGAGTCCTGTTGCCTCTTTTGCTGCTACTAAAATATCCAATCCGTCACATCCCATTCCTTGGAAGGCATATGGTGATGTTCTTGGCTTAAATGCACCACCTCTTAGCATATTGGCTCCGGCCTTTTTGGCAGCTTTGGCAATTTCAATCACCTGTTCTTTGGATTCCACTGAACAAGGTCCTGCAATCATCGCAAGATGACCTCCACCAACTTTTACACCAGAAACATCGATAATTGAATCATCAGGGTGAAAAGCTCTATTAGCAAGCTTGTAAGGTTCTCCTACATGCATAACTTTTTCAACAACTGAAGACACTTCTATCTGTTTAGGATCAATCTTTGTTGTGTCTCCTATCAAACCAATCAAAGTTGTTTGATTTCCTATAGAAACTTGTGTTTGTAAACCTAAAGCTTCTACTTTTTTCACAATTCTTTCAACATCTTTTTGAGTTGCATCTTCTTTCATCACAATAATCATATATAGCGCTCCTTTTCATATAAAAAGTCTCTCTATCCATAAGGACGAGAGAGACCATCGCGTTACCACCTTAATTCATTGTTATCTCACAATAACAACCTCTTCGAGTACAATCATACTCTAACACGATAACGGGTGTAACCGTACAAGCCTACTTAAGTTCAGCCGTCTACTCCAAGATGTATTCAACTATACGCCAAAATTCTTTTCCACCAACCAAGAACTCTCTATATTCTTTATATAGCCTACTCTTTCTTTTCACAGTATTTTATTGTAGTTTAGTCTATATTTATAACTTTGTCAAATGTTTTGTCTCTAAACTTATTTCATCTTTATCAAATACTCTATTGATTTTAGAGTTGATCACTACATTCCTTTGCGACTTCTTCGCTAATTTCTCCTAAAGATAAAAGCTGTTGAATATGACTTTCCATTGTTTGCATACCTTTTGCGCTTCCTAACTGCAAGTTAGAATAAATCATATGTGTTTTCTTTTCTCTAATAAGATGAGATATCGCATTATCTACCACCATAATTTCAAAAGCAGCCTTTCTTCCACCTTGTTTTAAAGGCAGAAGTTGTTGTGAAACAACACCTTTTAAAACACTAGATAATTGAACACGTATTTGTTCTTGGCTATTTTTTGGAAAAGAATCAATAATTCTATCCATTGTTTTTACTGCTCCTATCGTATGCAAAGTAGAAAAGACAAGATGCCCTGTTTCAGCAAGAGTCATAACTGCTTGGATAGTCTGATAATCACGCATTTCTCCTACAACAATAACATCTGGATCTTCTCTTAAAGCTGAAGTAATAGCGGTCATATAATCTTTAACATCTAAACCTATTTCTCTTTGATGAATTAATGATTTTGATGATTGATAAACATATTCTATAGGATCTTCTATTGTAAGAATATGGCATTCTCTATTTTGATTAATATAATCAATAATAGAGGCTAAAGTTGTTGATTTCCCACTTCCCGTTGGTCCTGTTACTAAAACAAGACCATTTTTCATTTTTGCAAATTCTTTAAAGATTTGTGGAAAACCATAATCATCTATAGAAATAACATTTTGATAAATAATACGCACAGCTAAAGCATACATACCATTTTCTCTATAAATATTCATACGATATCTTTCGTGGCTCACATCTTCATAAACACAATCAATATCTTCTAATCTTGCTAACTTGTTTTTTTGTTCATCACTTAATAAAGATGTAATCATATCTTGAACAGTATTAACGGATAAAGGAGGTTTGATGAGTTTTCCATCAACCCTCATCATAATATGATCATTCATTGAAAAATGAATGTCAGATGCTTTTTGCATTCTTCCTAAAGCTAATATAGATTCAAATAATTCTATCATATTAATATTCTTCTCATTTCTTCTATTGTTGTGACTCCTTCTTTCACAAGTTCTACAGCTTGTTGTTTAAGTGTCTTATAACCTTGTGTATTCTTTAAATGTAAATAGATATCTTTAACATCTTTTCCTTGAACAATCATCTGTTTGATTTCATCATCCATCATCATCACTTCATGAATAGCTATTCTTCCTTTATATCCAGTATGATCACAATGAGGACATCCAGATCCAATATAAACTTCATCTTGACCAAGACCATATTCTACACGATCAGCAACACTTACTGGGACTTTCTTTTTACACTTTGGACAAATCACACGTAATAATCTTTGTGACACAGATCCTAGGAGTGCATTTGCAATCATGTAATTTTCTAATCCCATGTCTTGTAATCTCACAATAGTGCTGATGGCATCATTGGTATGCAATGTTGATAAAACGAGGTGTCCTGTAATTGCGGCTCTGGCTGAAATTGTTGCAGTTTCAACATCCCTTGTTTCTCCAACCATGATAATATCAGGATCTTGTCTTAATAATGCACGTAATCCAACTTCAAATGTTAAACCAGATAATTCATTAATTTGCATTTGATTGATATCTTCTAAATTCTTTTCTACAGGATCTTCAATTGTAGAAATATTCACTTGAGATTTCGCAAGTCTTTCTAACATCATGTATAACGTGCTTGTTTTCCCACTTCCAGTAGGACCTGTGATATAGATAATACCATGAGGATATCTCATCATCTTTAACATCTTCTCATAATTTTCTTGAGTCATTCCAAATGTATCTAAAGCATGTATCTTCGCATTAGAATTTAATAAACGTAATACAGCTTTTTCACCATGAACAGTTGGTATAAAAGATACTCTAAAGTTTAATTTATGATGATCATTCATCAAAGTAAAATGTCCATCTTGAGGTATACGCTTTTCAGCAATATTTAATCCTGATAATATTTTAATACGCACATTCATAGAATCTAAAATATTTTTATTAAGCTTTAAAAAAGGAAATAATACACCGTCTTTTCTCATTCTAATAACAATTTCATTTTCATGTGGTTCTATATGAATATCAGACGCATTATTTTGATATGCATATTTTAATACAGAGTTAATCAATTTCACAACCGGTGAATTCTCAGTGACTGTGTTATCTGTTTCTACATTTTGAGCTATTCTTTGTAATTCTTCTTGTTCTATATTAATCTCATTCGCAACTCTATACATTTCTTGTTCTTTATAATAGAATTCAATCACTCTTAATATATCTGCTTTTGTCGCAATGACAATGTGGATTGTAAATTGACTCATCTGTCTAATATCTTCAAAAGCATAGAAATCTAGTGGATCATTTGTTGCGATAAATAAAGTATTCCCTTCTTTACGATAGGCAACCAATACTTTTTCACGTGCCAATCCTTCTGGAATCACTTGTACAGCTTCTGGTTGAATTTGTATTTTACTTAAATCAACAACTGGCATATCTAATTTTGCAGACATAGCTTCTAACATTTGTTCTTCTGTAATAATACCTAAATCCATCAAAAGCTCTCCAAGCTTTTTCTTTTCAGTCGATTGTTTTTGTAATTTTAAAACTTCTTCTAACTGCTTATCAGTAAGAACACCCATTTCAATTAATACTTCACCTATTCTTAATTTTTGCATATTTTCACCCCTT
>DEPZ01000040.1 GCA_002359025.1 Erysipelotrichaceae bacterium UBA3379
ATTTGAGAGAAAGCATAATTTTCATTTTGTTCTTGTCTTTTAATTTCATCTACTAATATATATTGACTTAATGACATAAATAATACCTCCTATCATTTTCTATATGTATTATAGCGATAAGTATCTATTATGTAAAATAATGATTTTTTATTTATTAATAAGTTATACTTATGATAAATCTTATGACCTAACAAAAAACTTACGACAATCATCGTAAGTCTTATAAGTTTATATAATTATTTTCTTACAAGTTTAACAATCGTATCAAACTTAGCTGAATATGGGTAAGTATCTACAGGTATCATTTTTTCTATACGATAATATCTAGATAACTCTTGTAAGGCTTTTGCAAGGTCTGATGGATGACTTGTTTCAATAATGACATTTGGTACTTTTGAAAGAATTAAACTTTGTTGAATGGCTTGGCTTACTTCAATTTGTTTGATAACCACTGTATCAAATTGTTTTTTCTTACATTGTCTAATTGTTTCTTCATTTATATTTCTACGAATAAATTCCACATTATTCTTTTTCAAGAACTTCATATTTTCTTTTGCATCTTGAATATGGAAGCTTTTTTCATCTATTGCAACAATATCATTATTCATAGATAATTCCATCATACCTATACCACAATTTAATGATAATACACTCTCTTCTGGTTGAATCATTGATTTAATCATATCCATTTTTGTTTCTTCCATTTCTGGATAGATTGGATATTGAGACTTCATTGAATATAAATATTTTTGTTGACCATACATATAAGTTATATTTGTATCACCATAGACTTTAGTATATCCTTGTGCTTCAAATTCTTGGTATCTTGATGTATTGATTGTATAGAAAATACTTTTCACTTGTTCTATTTCACTAATTGCCTTGATGACTTCATCTTTTAGTCCATCTTGCCCAGTAACAAATAAGATTTGAATTTGTCCTTGAACATTTCTTATACGCATAAAACGTAATCCTTTTTTAACTTTATCATTGTAATCTCTAACTTTATTTTCATTCAAGATATTTTCTATTTTTACAATACATTCATTAATCAATGGATCTTGCATACTACAATGATTCATAAAAGTTAAATACTTTGATTCTCTTTGATAAATACCAGCCCATACTTTTCCATTAAAATAAGCAATCGGTAAAGAAGCCACTTGTCTATATCCTTGTGTCTTATCTGCTTTAAGTGTTGCTTGTATAGGTAATTTTTCTATATCAAATTCAGTATACTTTTTAAGTGCATCTTTTAAGATACCTTTTTTAAATGGTAAATGTTGTTTATAACTTAATGTTGTAAGTGAACATCCTTGACAATATTTATCTTCTTTACAACATGTTTTTATTCTATCAGGAGATGTTTGTACATACTTTATAACTTTCCCCTTATAGAACTTACGATTTTCTTCTGTTATTTCTATATCTACAATTTCTCCCGGTAAAGCATTATCAACAAAGCATATTTTCTTATGAATATACCCTATACCTTCACCATTAATCCCTAATTTTTTAATTTCTACTTGTTCTTTTCTCATTACTACTTCTCCTTAAATGTAAAATATTTGTTATATACATACCTAAATAAAATATTTCTGCTGCCCAATTAAATACAAATAATATAATCACTACAAAAGCCAAAGGTCCATATACAGACTGAAAATTTGCAAACTTAATATATATATTAAAACCATAAAACAATACTAACATCAAAACACTTGCAACGAGGGCACCTTGAAAAGCATCGCTATAATGGATTTTTACTCTTGGTACAAGCAAATATATACTCATTAATGCAAAAACCATAAAAAAATACAATATAATATGTTTAACTCCAAACAAAGGATACAATATATCATATATATAAGCTAGAGGTTTAATTGCCAAAACAGCAATTAAGCCTATAATTAATAATAAAAGATAAATGGTTATTTTAAAAGTATAAATATAATAACCAAAAATACTTTCATCCTCACTATCTCCATACATATGTTTACTAATCTCATAAATATTACCTACTCCCCTAGAAACAGTATATAAAGAAATAATCATCGTCACAAAAGCAACTGTATTAAACGATCTTGTTTCAAGAACCTCAATAATAATAGAAGAATACTCTGGCATAACAATACCTTTGATGATATTTTCTAAAAAAGTAAGATCAAGATTTAAAAATGATGTTCCTATCGCTATTAATGTAAATGATGGCACTAATATTAATAAAAGATAAAAAGCCAATGCCGCTGAAGCATATGATGGAACTGCTTCTCTATAATCCTCATAAATTTGTATACAACGACTATAAAACTCTTTCATACCATCCTCCTAGTAATAAAGGAAAAACATTAATGTTTTTCCTCTTGATCATCTTGATTATCTAATCTTTCCAACTCTAAAAGAACAATTCTATTTTTATCTATTTCTTTTACAGTTAATAATACATTATCAATCTTCAAGACCTGGTTTAATTCAGGACTACCATTACACTGTCCTAATACCAAACCACCTATAGATTCAAAATCTTCTGAGGCAAAATGAGTTTGACACTCATCATTCACTTCGTCAATATTCAAACTTCCATCAATCAAATACTTACCATTACCTAAATCAATTATAGATTGTTCAACTTCATCATATTCATCATCAATTTCACCAACAATCTCTTCAACAATATCCTCTAATGTTACAATTCCGCTCATAACACCATATTCATCTAAGACAACTGCAAGCGAAACATGATCCCTTCTCATCGACTCAAAGACATCTGAAATATGATTAAACTCATAAACAACATAAGTATCTCTCATAATTTTCTTTACATCAAAATCATCAGGCTTGATATCTAATAAAAATAAATCTTTTATATAAAGAACACCTATTACTTCATCATATGAATCAGAATGAACTGGCATTCGTGAGAATTGACTTTCTTTAAATATAGACATCAATTCTTCATATGTAATATCATCATCTATACTTTCTACATGAATACGTGGTGTCATGACTTCTTTGATTTCAGTTTCACTAAATTCAAAGACATTATGAATCATTTCTTTTTCTTCATCTTCTAAAACGCCCTCTTCATGAGAAACTTTAACAATTGTTTTTAAATCTTCTTCTGTCATTGTTGGTCCACTGACACCGTCTCCACCAAAAAGTTTAATAAAGAGACCAGAAATAATATTCAATAAAAAGACAATAGGTGTAAATATAATCGTAACAAAACGTATAAAACGACATACACCAAAAGCAATTGTCTCTGCATTTCTTGTTGCTAGAGATTTAGGCGTAATTTCCCCAAAAATCAAAATAATCAAAGTTACAAATCCCGTTGTAATAGCTACACCTGTTCCTTCATTCCCTAATATCGATATAACAAATGAAGTTGTCAATGATGAAGCAGCAATATTCACCAAGTTATTACCAACTAATATTGAACTTAATAATCTATCTTGATTTCCCAATAAATTATCAACGATTTTTGCTTTTTTATGATTATCTTCTACCAGAGTTCTGACTCTTATCTTACTAATTGACATAAAAGCAGTCTCACTCATAGAAAAAAGAGCTGATAAACATACTAACACGATAAACATAAAAATCATAAATATCTGATTCGGGTCCACAAATAAAATCTCCTTATATATCAAAATTTCAAATTTATAACATGACAAGTCAAATTCATATTCTTTCTACATATATAATAGTATAATCATATTTTTGCATTTATCAATATTTAAGGAGGAAAATATGTTAAAAATTGCTATAACAACAAGAAAAAATGAAGACCTGTCGCGTTTTTTTATCAAGAGTTCTTATTATGCATTTTTAGAAGATGACTTTATAATCAACCCTGTTCTTCCCAACTTTCATCACTATGATGAAATTGCAAACGACAACGATGCCTTACTTATTTGTGGTGGAGATGATATCAATCCTCTTTATTATCACCAAGATTTATCCCCTCATACACAACTGGAAAATTCCCTTATTGAAAGTATGGATTTTAAGTTAATACATGCTTTTCAAAAACAACACAAACCAATCATAGGAATATGTCGAGGAATACAAGTTATTAATGTTTATTTAGGTGGAACTCTTATTCAACATATTGATAATCATACATCACCTCACCATATCCGTATACCTCAACATACATTATTGAGTCAATTCTTCTATCCTATCCAGTATGTCAATTCCTTTCACCATCAAATGATTGATCAATTAGCTCCTACACTAATTGCAAATGCCTATGATGATCAAGGTCATATTGAAGGAATTGAAAACGAAGATTTTCTTGCAGTACAATTTCATCCAGAACTAATGGATATGCCTTTTCAACAACAGTTTATATCTTTAATGAAGGATTTCATTTTAAAATCCAGAGAAGATTAATTCTCTGGATTCAGACTGTTGACAAAGTGATAGATTTTTTCTTGAATCTATCGCTTTTTTGTCATGGGTCTTTTATATGGAAGATACTGTCTGATTCCATCTTCTATGATTTCTCGACATATTGCTGGTGTCACGAACCCTGCATCCAAGCTGATGTTGTGTCTCACATCCCCATAGATATTCAACAGTTTCCTGTACGCATCATGAAAAACAACACTATCGTGCTGATTGCCTGGTGCTACTGTATTATGCAATACAAATCCATGTCTGTCACAGAATGTGAGATTCGTATATGCAAAGCATTTTTGCTTCTCTCCCTTATGAAAGCATCCACTTTCAGGATCTGTCTTNNTTCTTTTTTTTTCTAGCTGAAGCGGTATTTATTATACCTCTTCGTTTCTTTATTCTTGCTATTTTGCTTAAATTATGACAGCCAAAAATGATCAACGATTCCTGTTGATTTTTCTTTAGCCCTCTTAATCTTGTAAATCTTAATCCATGCTTCTCCTTGCACTCCACATATACTCTCTCTATCGTCTCTTTTCTCAATGGATATATGCCCTTCCATTCTGGTGTATATCGGATTTCATCCGCTAGTTCTCTGTATTCCTCCCATACGTGTCTTGTGATTACCTTCTGATGATTCCTGCTCTTTGTACACTGCTCTAAAAACGGACATCCTTCACAATCCTCGTATAATATGTATAGAAG
>DEPZ01000025.1 GCA_002359025.1 Erysipelotrichaceae bacterium UBA3379
AAAATATAGCGATGGAAGTACAAAAGTGATACCATTTGCAGATGTGAAAGTATCAAGCTTTGATACAACATCTGTCGGACAAAAGACAGCTACAATCGCATATAATGGAAAAACAGTAGATTTCACTTACGATGTCAAAGCTGTAACTGTTCCCGTAACATTAGAAAGCATCAGTGCTAAGCTAAATAAGACAGAGTTTACAGTAGGAGAGAAGTTAACAGATAGTGATATTGTCATTACTGCAAGATACAGTGATGGAAGTGAAAAGGTCATACCATTTACAGATGTGAAAGTAGAAAACTTTGATACAACTTCTACAGGAAGTAAGACTGCATCGATTCAATATCTAGATCAAACAGTTACCTTTGATTATCTAGTAATCAATAATGATTCTTTAGAAAATGATACTCCTCAGTTACCAGGAGATATGAATAACAGTACAAATCAAGGGACTATAGATAATGGTACGACAGATGGAGAAGTTGAAGATATAATTATTATAGATACACCATCAAATCAAAATAGTATTACCAATAATAAAGAAAGTTTGAAAGAAACACAAAAAGAAGTACAAACATCTGATAATAATCCAATTTTTATGTTGGTTGGATTCATGTGTGCAAGTTTATCTGTTATGATTTCATATTATATAAAGAAGAAATCTTAATGAAGATAGATAAAAGAACAGTTTAAAATAGTATAAGTGATAAAAAATAAACGACAATATTGTTTGCTTAAATGTAGAAATAATGTCTACATTTGTTTTCACTGTTTACAGAAAATCATATGATGGTAAAAGAGGGTTGCGATGATTAGCAACCTTTTTGACTTTAGGTATAAATGCTATTATAAGTATGTATAGAAGTATGAATGGATATTTCATTATTTTGATTCTATGATAAAAAAACATCGGTTATTTCGCTGTAATGACTTCAAGAATGCATAAAGCTTACTACAAATGTATCTGATGGTCTATGAGGTAAAATATTAAAGATAAACTTATGATTTTAAAAATGAAAAGTTTTTTCATTTATATAACTGCCAAACTTAAAAAAACAATATTCTTGTATGTATTTTATGTTAAAATAGATACGAGAATATTATAGAAGTGAGGAAAGTATATGAGTAAGTTTGAACTTGAAAAGATAATGAGTTCTGTAAATTTATCTATGAGTAAGAAATATGATAGCTATGATAATGTAAAAACGATTAAAATTGTACAGGATGGGAATTGTTATCGTGTAAGTGGAATTGTAGATGTGTTAGGTAGAGAGTATGAGTATTCTTTTTGTTATGATGATGAGGGTCATGTTTTTGAATATCATTGTCAATGTATATGGTGCAGTGAATCTAGTCCATGTGCTCATATAGGTTCTGTATTAATAAAGTTAAATGAACTTGAAATAGATAAATATCCATTTTATTATGAAAGTGATAAACAGAAAAGAGAAGATGAAATGCAAAGAAGACAAGAAGCAATTCATCGTGAGTTTATGGAGAAGTATAAACAACAAGAATTACTATCTAAATCTCTTGATACAAGAAACTATATCATAGAAAATAAAGAATCTTATCAAAATAAAATCTATTCTTTAATTCAAAATGAAAAATATGATATTACACCTATTTTTAATGGTGAAGAAGGTCAAATCACTTTAACATATAAAATAGGAAATGGTAAAAAATATATTATTAAAAATATTACTACCTTCCTAGAGAATATAGATCATCATAATAATGTTAAATATGGTAAATTCTTATCATTTGTACACCATGAGGATGCTTTTACAGATTTTGCTAAAAAGCAGATAGAATTCATGAGAAAAGCTAATGATGCATATGATCACTTTCAAAGAAAATACTATTATTATCCTGGTTATGGTCATTTTCATTTGCAAAGAGAACTTATAGTGACAAGTGGTTCATTGGATGATTTTTATGAGTTATATAAAGATTATGATTTTGATTCATTGAAGATGAAAGATATAGATAAACTGCTTGAATTGGAAATAAAGGATGAAGGACAATATTATGAAATTTATATAACTGATGTAGATACATTCTATTTTGGAGAAAATCATATTTATTTATTTGAAAGTGGTCGAAAACAAGTGATTTCTAGAATAGAGCTGGATCAAGGCGGAAAATGTGTTGATTTTATTAATATGTTTACTGATGATGAAAGTATTGTTGTGAAAAAGGAAGATTTTGCTGATTTTTATAAATATGTATTATCTCCTATAGAAGCATATTTTCATATTTCACAAGATATTCCTATTGAAACAAATGAATATCAAACAATTAAGATATTTGGTGATATCGATGAAGATTCAAGATTGGTATTTAAGGTTTACTATGAAGATGAAAATCAAAATAGAGTGATTGCTTTTCAATCAGATTTTATTACAAATTATCAACAGGATATTGTTGAAAAATATATTCAATCACATTGTTTGTATATAGATGATCAAACTCATTATGTTTATTTTGATATAAATGATGAAAAGACGTATGAATTTATACATGATGGTTTAAAGATGTTAGAAGAATACTGTGAAGTCTATGTTTCAGATGCATTAAAAAATATAGGACGTTCTGTCAATTATTCAATGACAGTAGGTATAAAAGTAGAACATGATTTATTAAGTTTAAATATTGATACTGAGGATATTCCTAAGATGGAAATATCAAAGATTCTTACTCAATATAAACGTAAAAAGAAGTTTTATCGTTTAAAAACTGGAGAACTGCTTTCGTTGGATTCTCCACAAATAGAAGAACTATCGAACTTTATGGATCAATATCATATTGAACCTAAGGATATACAAAATGGGAAAATGCAACTTAGTAAAAATAGAGCCTTTTCTATTGATGAAGATGCGAACAACTTAGAATATATCAAGATAGATAGACAAGATTCATTTAAGAAAATAATGAAAGAGTATAATCAAAATCCTGATTATACAATTCCAGAAGCTTATCAGTCTGTTTTAAGAGATTATCAAAAAGCTGGATATCAATGGTTAAAAACATTATATGATAATGGTTTTAATGGTATATTAGCTGATGATATGGGACTTGGAAAAACATTACAAGTGATTGTTTTATTAGAAAGTTTGAAAACAAAATTACCTAGTATTGTTATATGTCCTTCTTCACTTATTTATAATTGGGAAGATGAAATTCATAAGTTTTCTAAGAAGTTAAAGGTCAAATGTGTTGTTGGTAATCAAGCATCAAGAAATGATATTATTAAGCAGGCATCTCATTATGATGTCTTAGTGACATCATATGATTATATGCGAAGAGATTATGAATTGTATAATGATATATTGTTTGAATATATCATTCTTGATGAATCACAGTATATCAAGAATCAAAAAACAAAGAATGCCTATTCTGTTAAACAATTAAAAGGAAAACATAAGTTAGCTTTATCAGGAACTCCGATTGAAAACTCACTTGCTGAATTATGGTCTGTATTTGATTTTTTAATGCCACAATATTTATTTAATTATCATTATTTTCAAAAACATTATGAATCACAGATAGTTAAAAATCATGATAAAGATACGATCAGTAAACTCCAAAAACTTGTCTCTCCATTTATATTAAGACGTAAAAAAGATGAAGTCTTAAAAGAATTACCAGATAAAATAGAAACAGTACAATTGATTCCATTTGATACAAAAGAAAATGAATTATATCTTGCTAATCTTTCATTAGTTAATACACAATTACAAGAATTATTTCAAATGGAAAAAGTTGATAAAATACAAGTTCTTTCATTACTTACAAAACTGAGACAAATCTGTTGTGAACCAAGAATGCTTTATGAAAATATAACACATGCTTCATCGAAGATGAAAGCATGTATGGATTTGATTAAAAACTATAAAGAAAGTCATCAAAAAGTTTTATTGTTTTCAACATTTACACAAGTATTAGATCTTATTACAAATGAATTAGATATGAATGGTATCAAGTATTTTCAATTAACAGGAAAAACATCTAAAGAAACAAGAAAAGAGCTTGTAGAAAGATTTCAAAATGGAGAAGCAGATGTTTTCTTGATATCATTAAAAGCAGGTGGTACTGGTTTAAACTTAACAAGAGCTGAAGCTGTTATACATTTTGATCCATGGTGGAATGTATCTGCACAAAATCAAGCGACTGACCGTGCATATCGTATAGGACAGAAAAAGAATGTACAAGTTCATAAGCTTATTATGAAAGATAGTATCGAAGAAAAGATGTTAGGCCTTCAAGAAAAGAAAAAAGAACTTGCAGATATGTTTGTAGAAACAAGTGAAGGGAATATCGCTTCATTATCTAAAGAAGATATTATGGAATTATTATCATAGCTTTTGTTATCGAGAAACTATAACAAGTTAAACAAAGAATTGACGATGCATTAACTAATCAATAATTATATATTTCATTTTATCCTCTATAAAAAGTACTTTTTTATAGAGGATTTTTATTATATGTATTAAAACTTAGTTAAATATTGTTAGTGTAATATAATTATATTTGGATTTATATAAAAAACTTATAAAAAACTTAGTTATTATTGAAGTATTTTATGGTAGTGCTATAATATAATTATAGGAGATGTGATAATGTGCAACGTGTATATAATTTAATGGCTGACATGATAAGATGCATATTAGATGAAGAAAAAGAGGGAAATCAAAATGTGGAAGTATTTAGTGTTTCGTCATCGACATTACTGGATTTATTTTACAAAGATGTAAAAGAAAATGTACCGAGTTTATTTGATGATGGTCATATCATAAGATTATCAGGAGGGTTTCAAGTAGATAATGTCATATCGGAAGCTATAGAACTATATAAAAAATGTAAATCTAAACGGGTAATTGGAGAAATGATATATCTTTTAAAATGTTTAGATGAGTCACTTATGCAGGAATTTAAGTTTATGAGGAAGAAGATTTTTGATTCACTAAATAGTAATCATGAAGAGACTAATATTATTCTTCTTCCATATATGAGATGTGATTGGCAAAGGTCATCAAGGGGACATCAACATGGATATACACTTTTCCATTATTTAAAAAATGTATATTATGTTCAAAAAGAAAGAATGAATCATTTAGAATTGAAAAATGTTATTTTACCGTTAGATATATTTCATAGAATGAATGAAAAACATTGTATAACAATAGGGTGCTGTCCAATTACTGAAAAGGTGACTGTTAAAAATGTAGAATCTTTTGAAGAAGAAGGGTTTAAATATTTTGAGGTAAAGGATCTATGTAATAAAGACATGATTAAAGAGAATGTTCTAAAATTATTGGAAAAGGCAAGAGAAAACGAAGTTGATATACTTGTATTTCCAGAAATGTTAGGAACTAAAGAAGTTAATGATAGTGTTTTGAATCTCTTGAAAGAAAATATTAGTTATTTCGAATATTCTCCACTTATCATATTGCCTAGTTTATGGGAAAAAGGTCATAATAATGCTGATATTATTATTGATGAAGGAGATTTAACAATAACTCAATCAAAACAAAATCCGGTAACATTATTCTCTTATGGAAGAGAATATATAAAACCAGACGGAATATTATATGTTATACATATACCTCGTATTGGAAGAATATGTGTGGCAATCTGTGCTGATTTTTTAAACAATGAATATTTGGATATACTTCTTAAAGAGTTGAAAGTATCATTGTTAATAGTACCTTCGTTTTCTACTGGTGTTTATGATTTTGATAATACAGTTGAATCATGTAAAAAATATGATTGCTCTGTCATTTGGTTAAATTCATGCTCTGCTATACATTTAACGGAGAAAGATAAATTTGATATGGTTTCAATTATTTTGAAGAGTGGGAGAAATTCTGGCGTTAAAGAAGTATTTCCTCAAAATTGTAATCACATGTGTGATACATGTATGTTTATTACAACTATTGATACGAATATTACAGTATAAGGGTGATTTGTATGGAAAATGTAATTAAATTAATAAATAATATACAAGATAAAGCATCATTAAATTCAAATGATGACTTCATAACAATTGTTGGAGAATGTGAAAGACTATTTTTTAGTTATTATCAAGAAGAGAAAGTTAAACAATTACATCAGGAGTTACGCATAACTAGAAAAATGCTTAAGAAGTTAAAAAATAACATTACTGATGAACAAATGTCTTTTTATATACTAGGTACTTTAGAAGGTATATTAAAGGTATATTCTGTTTTGCTTGATGAAAAGTTAATAGATAATGATATTAATCATCAACTGGATATATTATTATCTAATCAAAAACCAAGATATATTTTAGAATATATAAATAAAAAGAGAATTGTACAAAATAAGGATATTGTATCTCAATTTGGTGATTATAGTCACGAAGTATTAAAAAAATTAATACAATACCAATGTATATGTAAAGAGAAAAAAGGTAAAAATGTTTATTATATGCTCACAAAAACCGGAAAAAAATATATTGATGAAAAACAATTAGACAAAGAGTATATGATTTATTATAAAGAAACGATGAGAAAAATAGAAAGTGAGGAAATATTTGAATCTAAGCAGGAGGTGTTATCATGGGCGAATTACAAACAATTATAAATAAAATAAAAGAAGAAAAATTAGATGTACAGCATGTCATTGAATGTATAAAACAAAAAGAGAGAATTGAACAAATAGAATTGATTTGTTTGGATTTGTTTGATCATTTAAGAGAAATCAAAAAAGAAAATAAGGAGTTTGATATATCAGATTATTTAAAAGATGCTTTCACAACTCAAGAGATTAATGATATTCAATTATTAATAGATAATAATTTAAAAAATTATTATTGGTTTCAACCTATAAGAGATTTAGAACAAAAAAATAGATTTCTCGTTAAAGATTTATTTGAAAAAATATTTGATTTTTATCTTGTTAGATTCGATCCGCATTTTAAACAATGTTATTTAGATTATGATTTTCATAATGAGTCTGAATTAAGTGGTGTATTAAAAGCTATTGAATTTTTAACTCAATACTATATATCTTATGGTTTTGTAGGGTCGTATATAAAAGAAGACTTTATTCAGGAAACGGGTGTGACTACAAAACTAGCAGAATTATATGTTGATTTGTTTGAACAACATTATAAGCAATTGCGAGAAGAATATATTATTTCTAAATTAAGATCTATAGAATAAGGTATGAATTTTGAAATGAAAATTCGAGAATACCTGTCACTATTACACAAGAGGATCGAATCCTCTTTTTATTTTGAATAGGGATTATACGAAGCAAGATGGATTGATATTTTAAAATCACTTCATTTATTCAATTTCATGGGGTTTTATTATATAATAAAAGAGGGGTGACTCATAATGGAATTATATATAAAAAGAATCGTACATAGGAAAGAATTTCAAAAACAAAAGAGAATAGTCATCAGTTTTTTATTGTTTATCTGCATTGGCTTAGGAATTGCAGTAGCAGGCTTTCAATACTTTAATTTTCAATTCTTTCTTATCTGTTTATTGTTCATCTTTATGGCTGAGATAGGCTATAGTATCTACTTGAAGAGACGTAGGAAAGAACAACAAACAATATCAAGCGATCTTGTGATAGTAGATGATACAAATAGATTCTTCTATAAGAATATCATATTTGATCTCCATAGTTTAAAACAAGTACAATATAGTACAAAACAAACAATATTAGTATTTGAAGATTATCAATTAGCACTAGAATATGATCAAAATCATATAGAATATTTTAAACAATTTACAGATAAACTCATAAATATTGAAATCACAGTAAAAAGAAGAATATCTTTAATTATGTTTATACTTTTATTAGTTGTTTTGTCTATAACTTTATTTAATAATATTTTTGGTATCATATATATGTTTATGGGAAATGAATTGATAGATACTACCGGATTATATATAGATATAGCTATTATTTTTATTGTCATCATTGCAATAGCATTGATTCAAATTTTAAAGAAATACCATTTGATTATATATACAACAAGTCTTATTATCATTGGTATATTTATGTTTTTACCAATTTCACATATTCAATATACTGATTCAGATAATTATCAAATTGCTTATGAAGTTCATACAAATCAGGTTGATGTTTATAATGATGTTAAATATCATTATGGTAAGAAAGATTTGGAATTAGAATGGAAAGATATACAAGAATATATTATATGCTTATGATGGAAATGATTATATGTTTTATGATTTATCTAAAAGTAATCACACATTAGATAATTTCTATAATCATTATAATGAGAGAGCGTATAATACTGACTACTCTTTTACAATAGAAATCTATGATAATAAAGTCTTGTTGAGTAATAAAGAATATAATGTTGAAAGTATTGGTTTTGAAACTGTTTATTTATCTTGAGATGATTTAGATTATATCTTTTGTATTGAAGGTAATGTTGCCTATATCTATAATTTAACTTATAAAAATGAAATAGAACTTAAACATGACGATTCATTATTAGATAAGAATGAATTACCACAAGAAACAGAAGTACAAGATACTGTGGAGGAAACTGTTGATACGAGTCAGAAACAAACACAAATAGATCAAGAAAACTATGATGAATATCAAAAGGTCATTCAACAAGATGATATCTCAGATTATCAATCAAATAAAAATGTTGTCAAAATAACCAGTGATAATGATGATATCTATCGTGTTATTAAAGAACTAGATCAGGAGTATACACGTATTAATAATGAAGAAGATGTTGATCTAGATGTACAAATAGGATCTATGCTTATCTACTCACAAGTAGATAATGAATATGGTATTTATATTCATAGAAGTGTAGATTCATCCAATGCAGAAAGTCAAAACTATAGTCAAGTGATACTTATGAAAAAGTATGGAAATGATTATATAGGAACAAGATTGGATGATTTGAGTTATATGCCTAGTGTTGGAACTACAAATAATGGTTCATATAATACTTCTACAACTACTGATTTCCTTTATTGTTTAGAAGGAAATAAGGTTGTAAAGAATAGATGGTATAAAATAGAATATAATGAAGGATTTAATTTTACTCTATTTTATATGGTCTCTTTTTAACAAAAAAGCATAAATCATCCTTTTTAAGATGTATTAGTGTTTTACGTGTGATTATCTATATTTATAGAAATTGATTCAAGATAATGCCGATATTGTAATCTTGATAAATAAAAAAATTAATTTTATAGATAATTTTTAAATTATCTCCTTTTTGGTATAATATATGTAAGATATGTTTGTTAATAAGAGAGGATGAAGCAAAGGTGAAAAAATCAAAAATTTTTTAATACATTACTTGATTGACCGTATGAAGCACTAAGTAACAATAGATTAGATATATTCATAAATTAAGCTGTAAACAACAACGAAATCTTTTACCATATTCAGAATATTCATATCAGTAAATATCTTTAATGCGTCAGGTGGTCAATCAAAAAAAAGATATGATTAAACTGATATGATAACCTCTTAGTAGACAGTGTAAATAATTAAACACTGATACGGGAGGTTTTTATATTGGGAAGAAAAAGCAAATATTCTAAAGAACTAAAAATAGAAATATGTAAACGTTATTTGAATGGTGAAGGATCTACTTATTCATTAGCTGATGAAATTGGCACAAAGAATATGGTTGTTCATAGATGGGTTAAAAAATACAATGCTTTTGGTGAATCAGCTTTTGATGATTTAAAATCAAATAATGCATATACTAAAACATTTAAACAGATAGTTGTAGATGCTTATTTAAACGGCGAAGGTTCATTAAATGATCTGGCAATAAAATATAATATTTCTTCTGATAGCACTATCATAAAGTGGATAAAAGATTATAATAGTCATATGGAATTAAAGGATTACATTCCTGGAGGAGAAGATATCTATATGGCTAAAAGTAGAAAAGTCAACAAAGAAGAACGTATTGAAATTGTAAAGTATTGTCTTGAACATGATTTGGACTATAAGACAACAGCTAAGATATTTGAAACAACTTACGCTAATGTTTTTAATTGGGTCAAGAAGTATAAGAAAAAAGGCGAAGATGGTTTAGGTGATAGGCGTGGACGTCATAAAACTGATGAAGAAGTTGATGAAATGACTTTATTAAAACGCCAGCTCAAACAAAAGGAACATGAACTTGAAATGGCACTATTGGAGGTAAGAATGTTAAAAAAATTGGACGAGATAGAAAGAAGGCGATATACAGAGAAAGCAAATATGAAGAAGAATATGAAACAATCAAAGAAATGAGCGAAGAAGAAGTAGATAAAGGAAACACACCAAATATATCACTTATGTGTAGAATACTTGATGTCAAACGTGCAAACTATTATAAATGGCTTCATCATGAAAAGAGTATTGTAGACAAGGAAAATGAAGAGATAGCTGAGCTGATCAAAGAATATCATAAAAAATATAACGGATTATTAGGTTATAGAATGATGGCTGATAGAATAAATAGAGAGCATCATAGACATTATAGCGACAAACGTATCTATAAGATCATGAGGATATTAGGTATTCAAAGCATCATTCGACCTAAACGAAGAAGTTGTACAGTTAGAAAAAATAACAACACAGCTAAGAATAATCTTAATAGAGATTTCAATGCATCAAGACCAAATGAAAAATGGGCGACTGATGTCACAGAATTCACATATGGCCCACATAATGAATATAATCTTTATTTGAGTGCATTCCTTGATCTCTATGATAGAACAGTCGTCAGTTATGAAGTTGGTGATTGCAATAATAATATCCTTCTTTTTAATACATTTGATAAAGCAATTCAAGCTAATAAAGATGTACATCCTTTATTTCATTTGGATGGAGGATATCAATATACAAGTCCAACCTTTGTAAATATGCTTAAAGAGCAGGGAATGACACAAAGCATGTCAAGAGTTCACTGTTGCATAGATAATGGACCAATGGAAGGTTTTTGGGGGATCATGAAATGTGAGATGTATTATTATGGAAAATATTACAATACAAAGGAAGAACTAACAAAAGCAATAGATGATTGGATAAATTATTACATGTATGAAAGATATCAAAGAAGATTTGGAGTAAAGACACCATATGAAGTGAGAAGAGAAGCACTATCATTACAAACACCAAATCAATATCCAATACTAGAAAATAAAAGAATCATAAAATATAAACAAGAACATTATACAAGTAATACAACATTAGCTGCATAAAGAAAAATGAAGTTGTCGAAGAGACAACTTCATCAAAAACATTTTTAATTATTTCACCTGTCTACTTGACAGGGGCAGTTCAAACTCATATCTTTTTAACTTGTTTTTTAGCTATTTCTAAGCAGTAATTTATATACTGTTCAAGATTTGATGTTCTGCATTTTTCAAGCTTATTTGCTAAATCTTTAATCATCTCATAATTGGAATCTCCATGGTTGGTAGGAAAAATTTTAATATAATCTTTCTTTTTTGTAACTGGAATGTTAAGATGCATCATTGTTTTTTCTAAATGAGGGTCATTATAAATAGGGACGATATAATCATACAACCAATGACCTTTGAACATTGTTTTATCTATAAAACTCCTCTTTATTTGTTCTGTATTACAGTCATCAACATCCATAATAATGAATAATTTAAAATTTATTAATTTTCTTTTTGCAACTTCTACATCAGGGAAAGATCTTTTAAATTTATTAAGAGATTCAAATTGGCTATTATTTAAAATGTGCATAACACTTGTAACTTGTATACTATGTTTACCTTTGTTTTTAGATATGATTTCATGTTTGATTTTTAAGTTTGATTTGATATTATTACATAGATGAAATTCAGATTTACCATGTACTATTGCCATAACTTGAGTTTTAATTTCTTTCATAATTTAGTCTTCTTTCAAATATGTTTTGATATCATCAACGAGTTCTTCAAAATCAAGGTAGCCTATATTAGGTACACCTTTATAGGTTCCAGATAAGTATTTTTTTTGTTTGTTATTACTTTGTTGTGTTCTGAAGCTATATTTGTTCATACAAGTTATTTCTTTATTTCCATTGTAATCAGTTTGTATAATATATATATATTCTTGAGGTAAACTATTCATTAGAAGTGTGTTGTGTGTTGTTGCTATAAACTGTCCATTAATAGCATCTTCCAAATAATCGATGATAGTGCTAATAAGTATATCATGTATTCCACTTTCAATTTCATCTATAAAAATATCAGTATGATTTAAGGAAGCAAAAATAAATGGGAAAATATCTAATAATTTTAGAGTTCCTGTTGATTCGAGAGAACAAGGAATATTTATAATGCGTCCATTTATAAGTTTGGAAAAAGTTAATTCATACTGAAAAGAAGAATCATCTTTTTTTGTAAATACATAAAATGCTTTTTTTATATCAGAGTATAATGTTGTAAAAAATGTGTCGAGTATTGCTTCGAAGGCTTTGAGTTCTTTATCGTTTGGATCATCAATTTTACCTTTATCTAAATCACGCATGAATTTATATGGGAGAGAAATTCTTCCCTGTTGCCCACGACTATTATTACATAATACAGAAATGTTTTTTAAACCGAACAGTAGTCTTGTTAGGTGCTGATGAATACGTTCTGAAAAATATTTCTTGTTTGAGTGATGAATTTCATAGAATAGAATACTAATAAAAGTGTGTTTCCCCCAATATTTATCAATGAATTCCTCTAAATGTTTTTTGTATTCTTTGTCATGGAATATAGAAGGACTTAGAGAAAATGAATTAGGAGATATTTTAAAATAAATTCCCATTCTTTCGGAAATTTGATATTTTAGTTCTTCGTATATAATCTCTTCATTGTTAAATTCTAAGATATATATTCCAGGAAAGCCATGGATATAGAGACCAAGTTCTAAACGCATATTTTCCTTACAACCTATGGTATGTGCTTTTTTTATTAATCCGCTTAATGTGGAGAAACCTTGACGGATAAATTGTTTAATAATAATTTCTTTAACTTCATCATTATTTACGTCTATTTGTTTAGAATTAAGTTCGTTTATCTTTTCTTGATTTGTTAGAGTTTCAAATGTTTGACTGATAAATAATAAAGACGAGATTAAATTAGATTTACCCGCACCATTTTCACCATAAATAAATGCCATTTTTTTAGGTATACCATTTTTGTCTCTTAAATCCAAGGTGACATCATTCAAAGATTTGAAATTATTTAATTTAATATAACTAATCATTTTAATTCCTCCTTTTGTTATATATTATAGCATATATTTATGTTAATATGCAAAAAATAAGTGATAATATATAAAAATATTGTATAATGAGATATAGATGAAAAAAGAGGATGTAACAAAATAGGGTGATTTTTACTCTAGAGGTTACATATCTTTCTTCTTTTTTTGTTTTCGAATATCCAGAAATATTTTCTATATTTCCTTGCTTTTTAGACATAATGAAAACTATTTCATTATATTATTCGTATTTTAAAAAATATCAAGTTTATTATTTTTCTGTCTTTTTTATTATGATATTTTCGTAAATTGAACCCTAAATACAGGTAGAACATTTCCAACTCTACATTCTCTTTCCATTTTCTATTTTCTAACAACGTTAACTGAAATTGATATGAATGATGAAGAACAGCTAGATGAGATTATGCCATGGTCAAAATCATTGCCAGAAAATGTATATTTGAAAAAAATCGTAGAAATACGATCTTTTTGTCATGCATGAAATATCATATCAATAGAAGCCGAGCTATTACAGTATCTATTATAGTTAATGTCATTAATCAATAATAGGGCTTTTTTATTTGATGCTAATGCTACTCTTAAGTAGTTTTAGATCAAACTTTTTTTGCTGATTAAAAAGTAAATATTTCCTCCTATACATCTACCATTTTTATTCATTTGATAATACTTGTGATGAGTGATTATAAATATCTCCAAGCTTATATTGAAGGGACATCTCTAAAAGAGGGGGATAGTACTGAGATAGATGATTCTTGTAGATCCAATATCATAAATGATATTGGAATATGAAATATAAATCTATAACAATCATCAATTTGATTACAGACTTTCCTGATGCCTAGAAAACTCAGGATTATCTATTGTAATAGCCAATATTATAAAAACTTTTCTCATTATAAAAATAAGTTTTTTAGAAGAAAGTTGCAAGGAAATGTGAGTTTTTCATACTTTTCCTATAGGCGAGTTCATCAACAATATAACAAGATTCAAAATTTTGCAAAATGCCTTATCAATTAAGGGGTTGATAAATGTATTTTTATGGTGCCACCAACACAATTGATTTTACAGTTAATGGACGTTTTAATTGGATGAAAGAAGCAAAGGGCAGTGTCCATCCATTAATTCTAAGTAGTGTATTTCATTATGAATCTGTTTTTATTCATCTATTTTTTGATGGAAATGGTAGAATGGTGAGATTATGGTATAATGCTATTCTTTCAAAACGGAAGACTATATTTGAGTATATTATAATCGAAAGTCAAATAGAGAAGTTTCAAGATGAATAATGATGTAATTGCAAGATGCCATGTAGAAGGCGCTTCTACGATTTTTATTGAGTTTATTTTAAGATAGATTGATAGAGTTTTGGATGATATTCCATATACAAGTAAAACACTTATGGAAAAATTAGGACTTAAAACTAAATAGGTTTTTCGTAGAAATTACTTACGTTCCGCAATATGTATGAACCTTATTCGTATGACACTCCCAGATGAGCTAAATAGTAAAAATCTAAAATATATTTTTATCTTTCGCTTACGTTTTTTTAATAGATTTTCTCATTATATTTAAGGATTCTATAAATAATTACCAAATCAAGACTTATAATTGATTTCGATATACAATTGTTAGATATAAATTGTATGTACATTGTGCTATAATAGATTCATGTAAACATGGAGGTGTAAGAATGATAAAAGCTTTACCTATGGGAGTTCAAGATTATAAAACATTAAAAGAGAATAATAAATATTATGTTGTAGATAAAACATTGATGATTCAAGAGTTTTTAGATAGAAAATCTATTGTTACACTCATTACGCGACCACGAAGATTTGGTAAAACATTAAATATGTCAATGATGGCAGAATTCTTTGATGTAACTAAAGATTCAAAAGAACTATTTAAAGATACGCAGATTATGAAAACTGAGTATGCATCTCAAATCAATCAATATCCTACTATCTTTATTTCTTTTGCAAATGCAAAAGGTGATGCATTATCTATTGCACGAATAATTAAAAAAAACTTTTTAAATTTATATCAAATCAATCAAAAGGTATTTGATAATCTAGATAGATTTGACAAACCTATCTTTGAAAATATTATGGATGATTTAACAAAACTTAATAACAATGACCTTGATTGTATTGATGATGCTTTGTCTTTTTTAATGAAACAGATGGAAAGATACTATGGAAAAAAAGTTATGGTATTTATCGATGAGTATGATACACCATTCATAGAAGCACATGTACAAGGTTTTTATGAAGAGATACGAAATCATTTATCAAATATGCTTCATAATGCATTAAAAATATCCACAAGCCTACAATATGCCATGCTTACTGGCATACAAAGAGTCGCAAAAGAGAATGTCTTTAGCGGTCTTAATAATCTCGTTGTATGTACTGTAAAAGATGATGAATATGCAGAGTATTTTGGTTTTTCTGTAGATGAAACAAAACATCTATTAGAATATTATGATTTAAGTTTGAATGATACGGTTAAAAGAATGTATGATGGGTATCGATTTGGTAATAGAGAAATCTATAATCCATGGTCATTAATCCATTATGCATATCGAAGAAAGTTAGATTTCTATTGGATTAATACGAGTTCAAACAAAATGATAAAAAAAGCAATGAGTACAAGAGATAAATCGTTTAATCAAGGTTATGAAAAATTGATTCAAACTGGCTTTTTAGAAACAATAGTACGTATGGAAACAAGCTTTTTTGAAGTAGGTACGACCGCAAGTCTTTGGGGATTATTTATTAATGCTGGGTATTTAACAATAAAAGATATAATATCTACTATTGATGGAAGATATGTTATTTCTATTCCTAATCAAGAAGTATATCAGGAGTTTAGAAGTTTGACTGCATATTATTTGAATGTATCTGAAACAGATTTATCAGATTTGTTTAATGCTTTATTATATGATGATAGAGAAGAGTTTGAAGAAAAGTATAAAAATATATTGCTTAAAATACCTTCTTATCATGATTTGAAAGATGAATCTAGTTATCATACTCTATTTCTAGGAATGTGTGCATGGCTATCATATCGTTATGAAATTATAAGTAATAAGGAAGTCGGAAAAGGAAGATGTGATATTATTCTCAAAGCTAAGGAAGATATAACTTCTTATGTATTAGAATTTAAGTACTTAAATTCTAATAATCTAGTTACCAAAGAACAATTAAAAAAAGCCTCGCGAGAGGCTATAGACCAAATTGAAGCAAAACAATATGGTATCAATTTAACAGGTCATGTTATTTATATTGGTTTAGCCCATTATAAAAAAGAAGTTGAAATAGAATGGAAATATGCGAAATAATATATCATTAAACTAAACTCTATTATAGAATTTCATAGATTATCTGAACCAGTTTTTTTAATTATTTTCTTTAAAATCATCTTTTTGATTATTGTATAATGATATTGTCAATTGTCTATAGAAATCATTGATAGGATAAAAAACTATGCAAATCTAAAATGATGAATCATATTATATTCAATAATAAGGAAGTATACAGAAACTTCTTGAATGTCTTATATTATTGAGAGCATATTTATCCTAAATATGGCAGTATTCATTTTGCATTGCTTAAATGTAGAAACGATGTCTATATTTTTTTCACGACTTCAAGTCACCCTTTTTGAAATTTTGGTTTTCTATGATAAGAATTATCGGGTATTCAGCTATGGTGACTAGAAAAATGTTAAAACTTACTATATATGTATCTGATGACAAGAAAGTATAGATACAAATGAAAAAGGTTATGGATGTCCATAACCTTTAAGAAATATATTTTAGTTCTTTCATTTTTTTGATCAGTTGTTCAGTGAGAAGTTTATGATATGTACTATTACCATGTAGAAGATCATCTTGTAAAAGACTTGTAGGAATATATCCTTGTTGTAAATCTTTTTTATCTTGAGATGTAGGTGTCATACCTGCATCTTTTAATCCGTCTTCTAATAAATAAGTTCTAAAATCTAAGAAATG
Source organism: Erysipelotrichaceae bacterium UBA3379 (assembly GCA_002359025.1). Lineage (GTDB taxonomy): Bacteria > Bacillota_I > Bacilli_A > Erysipelotrichales > Coprobacillaceae > UBA3379. The sequence continues at coordinate 17,285 of DEPZ01000025.1, forward strand.
CTCATCATATTCTTCTCTTAATACATCATTATTATCTTTAACAATACTCATATTTCTTTTAGAAGTTAAAGAGATAATGATGTATTTTTTTGTTTTTAATTGATTAATGATTGCTCTTTGATATGTAATTGTTCTAAAGATACCATTTGTTTGTTGTTTATCATAAGTTCCGGTAAAGATAATAGCAATATCATCTTTATTATAGGTTGGAAAATCTGCTTTGATTTGTGTTGGTTTGGTAATAGATTTTTCTTCACCTTTTTGATCTCTGGTAAAAGTATGTTTTTTATTTTCTGTATCATATTTAAGTTTACCTGAGATACCAGCAATTTCTACTTTGGTAAAATTAGAACCTGTAGATTTTAATACATCTAGTTTATCTCCATCTTCGTTATATAAGTCTATATTGACTGGTTCGACTGATGAAGGTATAGTGATGTTACTTACATAAACTTTTGTTTTACCAAGTCTAATAGATACATCTATGGATTGATCATAAGCACCACCAAATGTATTAACAGACATGCTGAGTTCGTTTGATAACATACTTGGTGTAGCTGAAGATCCAGTACCCAATAGCATGCTATCACCTATACAATTGATAGAAGGACCATTGGTGTTGGCAGATGTATCAGTGATATTGTTTTGATATTTTTTGTTAATTTCTTGAAATTTTTTACTTTCGTTTCTAATAGTTAACTCGTTGTACCCAACAAGTGTGATAATCATACACATCAGTAGAGTGACAACGAGTGTAAAAGTTGTTTTCTTCATTAGTAATAATAGTATCCGTAATGATTAGATCCTGCGTTAGCTTTTGTTAATACACTTCCAAGAACATTAACATTACTTCTTTGTAATAGGTTGACACAGCTTGCTGCATCTTTTCTATTTGTATCTTTTGCTGAAACAACAAAGATTGTTCCATCAACAGCATGTCCTACAGGAATAGCATCTGAGATTGTTCCTACAGGAGCGCAGTCAACAATAATGAAATCATAATTCTTTTTTAAAGTTTCCATAAATTCTTTAAATGTTTCAGATCCTAATAATTCTGAAGGATTAGGAACATGTACACCACCAGTTAATACTGATAGTGTTCCTACAAAAGTAGGATGAGAAATCGTTTGCATATATTCAGTATTGAGTCTATGTGTTTTTCCAAACTCAATTAATGCATCAGTTAAACCATGTTGATTTGATAATCTCATGTATCTATGTAACATTGTTTTTCTTAAGTCACAATCAACAATGAGAACACGACTGTATTTTGTCGCGAAGATAAATGCTAAGTTCATAGCAGTTGTTGATTTGGCTTCTCCTGGTTGTGTAGATGTAATGGAAATAGATTTGATTTCTTTATCTACAGTAGAGAATTCAATATTTGTTCTGATATGACGAAAGATTTCTGTATAATCAAATTGATTATGTTTATCTTTTTTATCTAATATATTAAGAGTTTTCTTTGTTCTTTGTTTCTTTTTAGCCATTTTCTATCTCCTTTTTAATAACTTTTTGAAAAAAGATTGTTTGACTTCTATATTATCCATAGGTTCGTTATGGATGAGATGTTGTGGATTATCAAACATTAATGTTTTTAATGTTTGATAACTGTAATGTTTAGATAGAGTTTCATAAACTTCTAAAAGATTAGGAATACGTTTTCCTGTAGACCTATGTGTATCACTTGCAATAATATGTACTAAACCTTTATCTAATAAAGTAAAAGCATTATTTTTACATGTTTTTCCATGTACACCTAGTAAGCTTGAACTATTGACTTGAATAATATATCCTGAATCAATCAAGTCTTGTATTCTATCAATGTCTAAACCATCTTTGAAATATCTTTCTATATGAGCAATGATAGGTGTATAACCTTTCATTTCTATTTCATAGAGATAATCTTCGACTTCTTCTTGATCTCCTAATTCTTTGCGAACATCAAATTCACATAAAAGATAAGAAGTGTTTTCAAAAGGAATGAATAAATCATGATGAATAGCTTTTATACAATCATGATTTAAAAACAATTCACATCCTTCATAAACTTGAATATCATATTGTAAAGCCAATTGTTTTAAATCAAGGATACGAGAACGTACTTCCATGATATCTTCTTTGTAATGTGATCCGGGTATGACATGTGGTGTAGCAACGATAGCTTGTATGTTATTTTGTTTAGCTAGTTTTAAGGCTTCTTTTGCCTCTTCTAGACTAGGCATACCGTCATCTATGCCCCATGCATAATGACCATGTGTATCTATGAATTGCATAATTAATCCTCAAAATATGGAATAGAGCCAAGCATTGGTATTCCAAGATATTTTTCTGCTTCTTCTTTATTGTGAATATGTGTATCTAACATGAATTTTATAAATAAATAACCAACACTAATAAATCCACCTAATAATGCTCCAATGATTAAATTCATTTTTAAGTTAGGAGATACTGGTGCAGTGGCTACTTCAGCTTGATCAACTACAGCAATGTTATTAACATTTAATGTTTCTTTTACTTCTTTTCTAAATACTTTAACAACTGCATCAACGATTTGTTTGCTTAATTCTGGATCGGTTGTTGTTGCAGTAATAGAGATAATTTGAGTGTTTGCTTGGTTAGAAATTGTTAATGCTGCTTTGACTTCGCTTGTTTCCATATTTAATTCATCGGCAGCTTGGCTTTGTATGTTATTACCTTTTAACATTTCTATATAGTTATTAACCATAAGGTTATTAGAGTTGATTTGTGTATAATCTGTAATACCTTCAGTAACATCTGGTTTTAAGAATAATTTAGATGTTGATTCGTATTTTTTATTGATAAAAAATACAGTCATAATTCCTAAAACAATAATACCTATTAATATAGATATAACAATCATTTTAATGTTTTGTTTTAATAATTGAAATAACTCTCCTAAATTAATTTCAATTTCATCTTCAGTTTGCATCATTTCTTTATCTACCATGAAAGCCTCCTTGAAAAAATACGTCTAAATCTGTAAAAATTTAGTAATACGTCTTGAATTATATAACCAAAAATTGTAAAATATGCATGACACAAATTGCATATTCTTGAATCATTATGCTTCAAGATATTAAAAAAATCAAGATGAAATGACTCTTTTTTCAGGAAAATGAGGCATTATCTTGAAAAGATTATTAAAATTGATGGGAGAGGGGGATATAAATGAGTGGAATCAAGGCAAAAAGGCAAATGTTAATAAGAAGAACTGTATTGATTATTGTCGATTTGATATGTATAGCTATGGCATCATATGGTTCTTTGCTTATATACTATAATGGTATGATTGAACCAATGTTTACCCAAGTTCCCATAACAATGTTATGTTTATTACTTGCGGTATCACTTGGTTTATTTGCGCTTATGAAACTTTATACAAGTTTATGGCAGTTTGCGAGTGTAAGTGAACTAGTGAATATTGTCATTGCTTCATTACTTAGTAGTATAGCTTTATTTATCTTATGTCATGTATTTCATTATTTAATACCTGGAAGTATATATGTGATATATTTCATGGTATTAACAATGCTTGTAGGTGGAACGAGGTTTATTTATCGTTTTATTCGTTTATATGCAGGTAGACATCATTTATTTGGAAGAAGTGATGAAAAGAGTCAAAGAGTTATGGTTATAGGTGCAGGATCTGCAGGGGAGAAAATCCTAAGAGAATCTTTGATTTCTAAACAAATCAATAAAAATATTGTGTGTTTTATTGATGATGATCCAAATAAAGCAGGAAGAAGAATTCATGGGGTTCCTGTTGTAGGGACAAGAAATGATATCATGGATTGTGTAGAGAAATATAGAATTGATGAAATTTATGTAGCTTTACCTTCTGTTGATGATAAAGAAGTTTCTAGAATATTGAATATTTGTAAGGAAACAAAATGTAAGTTAAAGAAATTACCTGGCATCTATCAATTTATGAATGATGAAATCATTATTGATAAATTTAAAGATGTTGAAATACAGGATTTACTTGGTAGGGAACCTATTAAAGTCAATCTTAATGAAATTATGTCATATGTAGAAAATCAAGTTGTCATGATTACTGGTGGTGGAGGTTCTATCGGTAGTGAATTATGTAGACAGATTGCTGAAAGACATCCTAAACAACTTATTATTGTCGATATATATGAAAATAATGCATATGATATTCAACAAGAGTTAAGAAGAAAGCATCCTGAATTAAACTTAGAAGTCATGATTGCTTCTATAAGAGATGTTAATAAGATCAATGCATTGTTTGAAACATATCATCCAGATATAGTATACCATGCAGCGGCACATAAACATGTTCCACTGATGGAAGATGCACCACATGAAGCAGTGAAAAACAATGTTTTTGGAACACTCAATGTAGTTAAAGCTTGTGATAAGTATGGAGTCAAGAAGTTTATTTTGATATCTACAGATAAAGCTGTGAATCCTACGAATATTATGGGTGCTACAAAACGTTTATGTGAGATGATTGTTCAAACATATGATAAATTATCTAAAACTGAATATGTTGCTGTTAGATTTGGAAATGTATTAGGATCTAATGGTTCAGTAATACCATTATTTAAACAACAGATTAAAAATGGTGGTCCTGTTACAGTAACACATCCAGATATTATTAGATATTTTATGACTATTCCAGAAGCCGTTTCACTTGTTTTACAAGCTGGAGCTTATGCTAAGGGTGGAGAAATCTTTGTGTTAGATATGGGTGAACCAGTTAAAATTTTAGATATGGCTAGAAATCTTATTAAGTTATCAGGATATGAACCTGATGTAGATATAAAAATAGAGTTTACTGGATTAAGACCAGGTGAAAAGTTATACGAAGAGATGTTGATGAAAGAAGAAGGTATGACTCAAACACCTAATAAATTAATTCATATTGGTCAACCAATAGAATTTAATCATGATTTATTCTTGAAAGAATTAGAAACTTTATATAAGATAGCTTATGATGAAGAAAGTGATATGAGGGTTGCAGTGAAACATCTTGTACCTACATATCATTATAAGGAAAAGAAAACAAGTACAATTAAGAAATTAAAACAAGAAGTTGTACATGCAGAATGATTGAAATGATTTAATCGTCGCAGGGTCGCGTTAAATAATACAATCTGTCATAAATATACCTAGTCGAAATATGATTTATATTTCGATAGGCGAAGCATACTCTAAAGGAGGATATTATGAAAGATAACTGGTATGCAGTTCAAGTGAGAACTGGACATGAACAAGAAATTGTAGATAAATGTCAGGTTTTGATTCATAAAGATATTTTAAAAGAATGTTTTATTCCTCGCTCTAAAAGATTAAAAAAGTTTAGAGGGGAATGGAAGGATGTCGAGGAAATACTTTTTAAAGGGTATGTGTTTATGATTACTGATTGTGTTGATGATTTATATGTATGTTTAAAGAAAATACCTGATTTAACGAAGATATTAGGTAATGATGGTGAATATATAGCTCCATTATATGATGATGAAGTGAGTACTTTATTAAGATATGGTGGAAGTCAACACATGGTAGATATGTCTTATGGTTTTATTAAAGGCGATGTGATACATGTTACAAGTGGACCATTACAAGGGCAAGAAGGACAGATTGTGAAGATTGATAGACATAAGCGTGTTGCTTATGTTGATGTGAAGTTATTTGATAGAATAACACGAATACAAGTTGGATTAGAGATTATAAGTAAAGATTAGATAGAAGGGTCATAGGAATATGACTTTTTTATATATGCAAAGTAAAGGATAATCATGATTATCCTTTATCAAGGGGGAGGTTTGTTTTTGGAAAGATTTGAAAATATTTATCAAGAAACATTACTGAATAACAGATTTAATTGTTGTGAGGTGAATGTATGATGTATGTTCATTTTTTTAAAAGAGTTATAGATTTTATTCTTTCTTTGATTGGTCTTATAGTATTAAGTCCTGTTTTTTTGATTCTGTGTATATGGATTAAGGTTGACAGTAAAGGGCCTATTTTATTTAAGCAAAAGAGATTTGGAAAGAATAAGTCTTTCTTCTATATATACAAGTTTAGAACTATGTATATAGATACACCAAAGGATATGCCGACACATATGTTATCAAACCCTGATCAGTATATTACAAATGCTGGTAAATTTCTTAGAAAGACATCACTTGATGAACTACCACAAATTATTAATATTCTTAAAGGCGAGATGGCTATTATAGGTCCTAGACCTGCATTATGGAATCAAGATGATCTTATAGAGGA
>DEPZ01000010.1:0-165 GCA_002359025.1 Erysipelotrichaceae bacterium UBA3379
ATTCTAAGTATATACAAGAAACTGATTCTATTTATACTATCGTTCAAACTGAAGAAGCAAAAGCAAAAGCATTAGGACAAGCTATAAATTATACTAATATGGTTGCTACAGTAAATGAAAAGTTAGAAGGCACTGGAGTGAATGTTGCATCTATTGGTGAAGCTA
>DEPZ01000010.1:279-6588 GCA_002359025.1 Erysipelotrichaceae bacterium UBA3379
CACCTGCAAGCTAATCTGAATGAGATAGAGATTTATAATTTTAAGAAATGTAAATATAAAACCAAGTGGGTAAGACTCTCTTGGTTTTTTTTGGAGGATGTATGGAAGTTGTGGTTTTGATGTGCTATATTTTTGTAGTAGGTGCCTGTCTTGGTAGTTTTATAAATGTGCTTGCTTTACGTGTTGTCAATGAAAAACCTTTATGGACAGGAAGAAGTCAATGTGATCATTGTGGGCATATTGTTGCGTGGTATGATTTGTTTCCGGTTTTGAGTTATATAATACTTCGTGGTAAATGTAGATATTGTCATCAGCCTATTGGAGTAAGGCATTTTATTATAGAGGTTGTTGATGGTATTTTAAGTGTATTGATATTTATGAATATGGGATATACGTTTGATGCGGTTATGAGTTTTATTGTGTTACAAATATTGATACTGATTTCTTTAATAGATTGGGATGTTATGATTATACCTGATGAATTGGTTGTTATACTTGCGATTATTGTAGGTATTGATACATTGTTTTTATCACATGTCAATCTTATGACATATATATTGGGTATGGTGAGTGTAAGTGGTATAATGTTTTTAATAAATAAATTGGTGCAGGAAAGTTTTGGTGGTGGAGATATCAAGTTGATGCTTGTATGTGGTTTTTGGCTAGGTTTGAAATTGACATTACTAAGTGGATTTATTGCAGTTGTGAGTGCAGGTGTGTATGCAATGTATTTATTAATTCGTAAACGTATAGATAAGGGTGGTTATATAGCGTTTGGTCCATTCTTATGTATTGGAGTTTATTTTTCATTGTTGTATGGTGATTTGTTGTTGAATTGGTATTTTCAGTTGTTTTAAAAGGAGGGATAATCATGGCTCTATATCAGTACAAGGCTTTAGATATGAAAGGTAAAGTTAAAAAAGGAAAACTTGATGCAAATAATCAACAAGAACTTTATGATAAACTTCGTAAAGATGAATTGTTTATGATTGAATGTGAACAAGAATATGTTCCTGTTAAGAAGAAATCACCAATGAGTTTAAAAGATCTTTCTTCATTCTGCCGTGAATTAGGTACGATGTTAGAATCTGGTATGGATATATTAAGTGTATTGGATGTCTTGATTGATGGAGCACCTCATAAAGATATTAAAGAAGTTTTACAAAATGTAAGTGATAGTTTACATGATGGTCAATCTTTTTCAGATGCACTTATGGAACATAAGCAATTTTTTCCAAATATTATGATTTATATGTTTAAAGCTGGTGAAGCCAATGGACAATTATCTCAAGTAGCAATCACTTTAGCAGAACAGTTTGATAAAGAAAATAAAATTCAAAAGAAAATCAAAACAGCAATGATTTATCCAACCATCTTAGCTATTGTCAGTATCATCGTTGTTCTTGCGATATTTATTGTCATTATGCCTTCATTTTCTGAAGTATTTATGGATGTTGATTTACCTTGGATAACACAAGCATTAATGAAAATGTCACAGTTTCTTGTGAAATATAGTTATTTTGTTCTTGGATTTTTTATTCTGTTTATTGTTGTTTTTATATTATTGTGGAAGCAACCAAAGGTTCAAAATGCATGGGCAAGATATAAGATAAAAATACCAAAGATTGGAAGATTTATACAAACGATATATACTTCTCGTTTTGCTCGTTCTTTAGGGTCATTATATATTAGTGGTGTAAATATTATTACTGCATTGGAATTAACTGCTTCGACAGTAAATAATGTTTATTTAGAACAACAAATTAAAAATGCATCTATGAGACTAAAAGAAGGACAATCTTTATCTCATGCGATTGAACAAGTTGATGGATTAGATTATAAATTAGTAAGAAGTGTAAGTGTTGGAGAAGAAAGTGGTAAGTTAGATATTATTTTGAATAGTTTAAGTGATGAATATGATGCTGATGCAACACAAGCCATTGAGAAATTACTTGCTTTAATGGAACCAGTATTGATCTTGTTTTTAGGTCTTGTGGTTGGGATTATTGTGATTGCAGTATTATTACCAATTTATTCTATGTATAGTAGCTTTTAGGAGGTCAGTATGGCAACAGTTATTTATATAAATCAAAATTGTATTAAAATTTTAGATGGACATCAAACACAAGAGAATTATTATGTAAAAGATTATAAGAAAATAATGATGAAATATAATGAAAATGATAAAGAACAGTATGTACAAGAATTGATTCATATTTTGAATCAATTAGATATTGATTCAGCAACTCTCGTGTTACATACAAGAAATATTTCATGGAAAATAGGTGAAATACCTCAAATGAAATCAATTCATCTTGCAAGAGAAGTGATAAAAAAAGAATTAGAAGATATCACTGATGCTCAAAAAGAATATGTATGTGATTTTAGATTAATGAAAAAACAAGATAAAGCTGGTATACGTGTTTTAATGTTTGCAGTAGAAAAAGAAAAAATAGAATTCTATGTCAACATTTTTAAACAAACACGTGTAAAATTAACGAAAATTGATGTCACACTGAATAGTATTATTAAAATATATGAACATGTTTTCTGTCGTCATCACCAAACAATGGCTATTATTAGTATAGAGAATAAAGATGTGAATACATTCTTATTTATAGATGGTAAGTTTAGATATTATGGAAAAGATAGTATGTTTAATGATTATGATTCTTTAACTTTAAGAAATGAATTGATTAATAAAGTTTCACAAGTCATTCAGTTTCAAAGAGGAAATTTCAGAGATTCAACATTAGAAGATATTGTCGTTGTTGGATTACCAGAGGAAGATTTTTCTGTTTTACAGATTTCAATAAAGAATTTATTCCAAATTGATGTGAAAGATATTGATTATTATGATTTATTAGATAAAAGAAGTCAAAAAATAGATATTAATGAAGGAATAGTGAATTTAGGTGCGTTAAAGGAGTGGAGTTAAGATATGAAAAAAATTAGAAAAGATGATATTAATCTTTTAGAAGCATATGCTTATAAAACACCTTTTTATGAGAAAATGAAACCACATGTCATCTATTTTCTTATTCCTATGGTATTTGCTTGTCTATGTATAGTTATTTATATATTTGTATTTACAAATATGCTTGGTCATAATCAATCATTGCTTCAACAAAATAAAGCAGAACTCACTTCATTACAATCAACGACTGAAGAACTCATGTCAACTGCAGATTATCAAGCTTATATAGATGATAAAAACACATATGAGACTCTAAAAGACATGCAAAAAGTTATCGAAACATATCCTGAAATGAATCAAAAGGCTTTATCTACACTTATGGAAAATTATCAAACAATTCGTTCTGTTGCTTATAATCAACAAGAACATAGTTTAACTATTGAATATAAATCTTATCAACAATCTTTTTATTATGATATGATTAGTAAAATGAGAAAAACAGGGTATTTTAGAGATATTGAATATGTGGGATATACTGGTGTGGATGATCAAACGACAACACAATCTGATGATGGAACACAAACAATAACACAAAGTACAAGAAAATATGCATCAACAATTGTGTATAAATTGAAATAGGAGATATAGGTATGAAGAAAATTGTAATAAGAAAAAAAGATGAAGCTTTATTATGTATATTGGCTTGTTTCTTAGTTGTTGCGGCTTTTGTTCAGTTTTTATATCTTCCTATTATTAAAGAAAATGCCCGTATTCAAAAAGAAAATAACCAAGTTGAAGAACAAGTGATACAAGAAAAAGCTATGATTGAAGTTTCTCAAATCAAGGATGAAGAAATAGAAAAACTAGAAAAAGATTTAAAGGAATTAGAAGGACAATTTGCAAAAAAGGATTATGAAGAAGTTGTTGAAAAGAAGTTTACAGATTTAGCAAAAACATTAGGTTTAGACTCACATACAATCAGTTTGACATATAGTGAACAAAAAATAAATGAATATAAAAAAGAAGAAGGAACTCAAAAAGTTGTTCCACAATATGAAATTAAACATTATTTAAAGGCTGATTCTTATCCATATTTTTTAACTTATATAGAGAGTCTTGAGAGTATGAGTAATGTTTTGATTAAATCTATTAATGCAAAACCAGAGGAAAATACATCAAATCAATGGAGTTTTGATGTAACATTTATATTCTATGAATATGAAAAATAGAAAAGGACAAAAAGGTTCTCTCATGGCTCAGGTGGCTATTGTGATTATGCTTGGTGTAGCATTAACAATAGCATTGATCAGTCTTAATATGATGGAATATAAAAAGAGTCTAAATAATGATATGTATTATCAAGCCCAGTTATGTTCAAAATCATCTATTGATGCAATTATACAACTGCTTAATAGTCAAGAAGAGTTGATTCCTCCACAAGGACAATCATTAGATTTAGATGTAGAATTTGCATCGCGTATGCAAGGAAATACAATAGGAGATGTAACACAAGCGAAAATGTATTGGCAAGAAGATGTATTGGTTATTGAAACAAGTAGTCAGTATATGTCGAGTGAAGCGACAATGAAAGGGTATGTCCAAAATCAAGATGGCATATATATGGTGAAATATTATGAAAGTAAATAACAAAGGTATGACACTTATTGAAGTGATTCTTGCATTAACTTTAGCTTCTATAGCTATGTTGATTATTTCTACAGGTTTTATTAGTGCTTCGCGAATTTTAAGTGATTCTCAATCAATGGCAAAACAGACGGAACAACTACAGACACAACTTGTAGAAAAACAAGGAGAGTTAGAAGAAACTCAAGTGGAAATTACTATAAATGGGAAAACATATACAGTTGAAGGGAATTATCGAGTTGCGAAGGGAAAAGATAATCATATTGATTTTGTGACATATGAAAGGAAGTAACAAAATGGTTCGTCGTAGAAATGGATTTACTTTAATTGAGATTATTGTTGTATTGATGATTGCAAGCATTGGATCAGTTGTAGTAGGGTCTATGATTGTCACATCTGTACAATTAAATAATGAAAGTGTAAAAGAGAATATGCAAAAACAGATAGCAGATGAAATTGTCTCTTATTTCAAAGAACAATTCTATGCATCGACTGCAATATATGTACAACAAGATCAACCACAAATCAAAGATGAGAATAATAATGATCTCACATGGAATCAAATATATGTTCAAAATCATCAATTGTATAGAAATAATGAAGAAATATTTGAAAATGACTTTTACCAAAGAAATAATGTTTCTGTTGATATAACTCTAAAACAAACAGCTGCTTATATCACAGTAAAAGTTTCTAGTTCTCAGTACAGTGAATACCAAACAACAGCAGTGATTGACTTAGATAATATTATCTATGGAACAAGTGAATTAGAAAATGCTGTTATCACATCTGAAAATAAAATCTATTATAGTCTAGATAAAACATTAGTAGCTACACTTCCAGATCAACCTGAGGAACCAGAAGAACCAGGTGATGAAGAAGAAACTGATATCGATTTTATTATTAAAGGTGAACAGAATTATGGTGCATATTCTAATATCACAGCAAATAGCAACCTGCAAGCAGGTTCCATTATATTTAATAAAGATGATGGATATTGGTATCAAGTGGTAAAAAATGTTTATGTTGATAATATTAAATATTTATTTAATAGTAATACAAATAATGATTTAAGAATTTTAGATCGTTATTACAGAAAGAAGAATCCTTATTATAAGGGCGATGTTGTTATTTATAAAGCTAATGATGGGACTGAAATGTATATAGAGTGTATAGAAGATTGTAATCAATATACATATCTTGGAACATCTATTGATAGTATTGAATGGAAGCGATATTGGAAGGTTTTAGAAAATGGTAATCAAGTCAAATTTACTAATCCAGTTGAATATGATTCAAGTCAAGAAACTGTAGCTACAGTTTATGATCAATTAGAAGAAGATATCAAGAAATATAATCCACAAGAATATGATGAAGCAAAGTGGAATCAATATCAAGTCGGTGATATGGTAAAAATCACATATCCTGCAAAATATGGACCTGATCATGTAGAGTATTATATGAAGATATATGATTATGATGCAAAACCAGGTGAAACTGATAATCAAGGTCGCTTAGCATGGCGATTATATAGTAAGGTTTATTCTAATAAAAGTGCTTATGCAATAGGAGATATTGTAGGTGCGTTGGATCATTATCAAATTCATTATAGGCAGTTTTTAAGAGAGTGTATTAAGCCTTATACATCGGATGAAATTAAACGTTCTCATGGGGAGTATCAAACAGATTCTATTCGAGAGCCTTTAACAAAGTTTATAAAATAGCAAGGGGTGAAAATATGCAAAAAT
>DEPZ01000064.1:0-2032 GCA_002359025.1 Erysipelotrichaceae bacterium UBA3379
ACCCCGTGACTGCTTAGATTATCTTTAAATTTTTAGTGGTTTTAAATTTTAAATTATAGAATTTCTATGAAAACTTGATTATTCAATTTCTTGTGACTACTATGTGACTTTAGTATTGTAAGATACAAATATAAAAGGGAATTTAAGGAGGAATATAATATGAACAAGAAAAAATTAGGAACAGGTCTTGCTGCATTAGCACTAGTTGGTGTTGTAGGTATTGGTGGATCATTAGCTTGGTTTACAGATTTTGAAGGTATTACTAATCGTTTTAATACTGGTAAAATTGATATTGATTTAGTTGAATATGATGAACAAGGAAATGTTTATACTGAAGAAGGTATTGATTATATTGATGTAATGCCAGGAAATACTGAAACTAAAAAGGTTGTAGTAACAAATATTGAAAATGAAGCTTGGGTAAGAGTAAAAGTTACTATTGGAGGACTTTCTTTAGATGAAGCTTTAGATTTATTATTTATTGACGGTGAAGATCAACCTATTCAAATTCGTGAAAAAGATTATATTGAAAACGAAGATGGTACTTTAACTTTCTATTTACCTGTTCAACATATGCAAGCTGGTAATGGATCTGGTGAATATGTTGCATTTAAAGAAATCAAAATTCCTACTTCTTGGGATAATACAAAAGCAAATAGAAACTTTACTATTGATGTAAAAGCAGAAGCAATTCAATATGAAAATAATCCAATGGGATTTAGAGGTGTAGATGAATCTACTATCGTAGAAGCTTTACCTAATGAATAATTATTAATAAATTGACTTGAGACGTTATTTCTCTCAAGTCTTTTTTTGATTTTATATGCTAGAATTATTATTAAGGTAATTATAATAGGTTATTTATAATATAAGTGAAATATATTTGTTAATAGAGTGCTATAAGTATAAATTTTTATGTTTGATTTAAAAGCCATATAGATTATCTTATTCAAATAATAAATGATCAAGATTTAGGATAATATATGATAGATAAATATCATTTTTTAAAGCTATGGTCATACGACCATAGGCGCTGAAATGCTTAGAAGTCTTTCTATTTTCTTATGTCATATGTTTTATGTTCTTTTTAAATAATTATATTTGCTAATAGCAATATTTGTGATATATTAGAAATAAGAAAGGAGATGAAGGTTTATGTGTTATAATCAGGAGAATAACAGGTTAGTAAAGTATGTTGATCGTGATGAAATGGAATGGTATGTCAAGCATGATTATGCATTTACACTATCTAAAATGGATTATGCTAGACAACAAGGTATAGAAGCTGGTAGAAAAGAAGGTGTGATGAATAATTTATATACGATTCTAAAAATAAAATTTCCTAATCAGAATGTTGAATGGATCTATGAATGTAATGAAAAACAGATATCTATAATTAATGAACTTGTTATAAGAGGTATCAATTATCATGACTTTATAAAGAAAGTAGAAGAATTTAAGGAATAATTATTTTTTTTAATTTGCTTATTTGCTAATAGCAAGTATTTGTTAAATGAGGTGATACTATGTTGAATGAGACAGATAAATATAATCATGTTGATATAAGGTTAAGACAATTCAAGGAACATGAAAATGTATTAAAATATATCGAAGATATCAAAGAACAAAGAGAAGAAAGCTATAATCAAGGATTAAAACAAGGTATTGAAGAAGGTATACAACGTGGTATAAATAAAGCTAATAGGCATAAAGATAAAATAATAAAATTTGAAAAAGAAAGAGTCATTATAGAAATCATTATTTCTTTATCTATTCATCTTGGAATGAGTAAGATCGATATAATGGATCTTTTAGGAATGTCAAATGATGAAAAAGAGAAATATATAGAACTATTTCAATAATAAAGTGAGGAAGATATCATGGATAAAGGTAAAGTATATTATTTAAAACAAATGGAAGAACATAGAAATAAGATTAATCAATATCTTATAGAAAAGGAATATGAAAACTATATAAATGAACAAATAGAAAATACTTTTAAACAAGGTATAAATCTAGGAATTGAACAAGG
>DEPZ01000064.1:2094-17289 GCA_002359025.1 Erysipelotrichaceae bacterium UBA3379
AATGCAACAAGAACAAAACGATAAAAAAATGCTTAATGCTATTATCAATTTATCTAAGAATCTGAATATTGATTATATACAAGCAATGAATCTTTTAGAACTTTTAAAAGAAGATCAAGATAAATATATAGAATTATTAAAGATATAGAAAAAAGGTGATAATGATGAATAAAAGAGAAGACTTTATCAAAACAATGGATGATTATCTTAGTTTAGTTGATGAATTTGTATTTAAAAATGCATATACAACATATATGAATGAACAAAAAGAAGAGAGTTATGTCAAAGGTTATGATTGTGGTATTATAAAAGGTATAAAACTAGGTGTTCTACAAGAAGTCAATATCGACAAGACATTATTAATAAAGAAATTGAAAAAATAAAAGTTGAAGCTATAAAAAACTTATCTAAGAATATGAATATTGATTATATAAAGGCAATGGATCTTTTAAATATATTTAAAGATGAATATGATAAATATTTAGAATTAATAAAAGAATAAAGTTATTATATAAATGGGTGATCTAATAAATAATTATTTGTATATTTTCGTCATAAATATGACATTCATTATTGGTTTTTTTTCATATATTCTAGTCTTGTTGATGAATAATATGAATCATATTATAATATGAGTAAGAAGATAATATGTATTTATTTGTAGTGAGTATAGGTGTCATCATATCATAAGACTATAATCCGTAATACAGTATTCTTTATAAAAAGGAGGGTGGTTAGAATGAAAGAATATATTTGTACGGTTTGTGGATATATACATAAAACTGAGGGTGAATTGCCTGATGATTTTAAATGTCCTCTTTGTGGCGCTGGTAAGGATGCTTTTATACTTAAAGAGATGACGAAAGAAGAAGAAACTCTTGAAAGACCTCATGTAGAAAAGGAACTCTCTCCAATGGAACTAAGCATTATTTGTTCAAATCTTGCTAGAGGGTGTGAAAAACAATACATGGTAGAAGAAGCAAATCATTTTAAAATACTTGCAGAGTTCTTTCGTAAAAAAGCAGATTCTATAAGTGATGCAAGCATATCTTCGTTACTTGAATTACTAGATCAAGACATATCGGTAGGTTTTCCTTATGGAAATGCAGTGGCTAAAGAGAAGAATGATCGAGGAGCATTACGTGCTCAGGTGTGGGCTGAAAAGGTCACAAGAATGCTTCAATCACTACTTACTCGTTATGAAGCAGAAGGTGATAAGATGCTTGTCAATACCAGTGTATATGTTTGTACAATTTGTGGCTTTGTATTTGTAGGAGATACACCTCCTGACATTTGTCCTGTATGTAAAGTTCCTTTATGGAAGTTTGAAAAAATAGAAGGAGGTGCAAGATAATGGCTGATAGATATGCAGTAAGAAATTTAAGACTTTGTACAAAGGATTGTCTTTGTCTTTATGTTTGTCCAACTGGTGCTACTGATACAGAAGATAGTATCATAGATACGAAAAAATGTATTGGTTGTGGTGCCTGTAAGGATGCTTGCCCTGCAGGTGCTATCTCTATGATGTCAAAATCATTACCTCCACAACAACCAAAAGACGATGAAGTTATCGAAGCTTTAAGAGCTCTTATTCAAAGTAAAGCAAAAGCTGAAATAATTTCATCTCAGTTATCTGATGAACTATCAAAGGCAGTAGAAAAATCATCACGCCTTATGGCAGAGGATCTTTGTAGAGAAGCAGGATTCATGCTTCCACAAAGTGCTAACACAAAGACATTATTAGAACAATTAAAATCATACCCTGATATTCCAATAGATGTAGTGGAGGCACTTCTTCATACAATTCCATTTCATGAACATATAGAAGAATCAAAAATAGTGAAATGGAAATGTACTGTATGTGGATATATTCATGAAGGGCAAACACCTCCTGAAACATGTCCTATTTGCAAACAACCTAAGGACAAATTCATTAGAATAGAATAATCTCTCATCAAATAGGATACAGAAAAGAAGTCATGATATGAACTGACTTATTCGTTTTAAAAAGAAACACCGATGCATTGCATCGGTGATTTTCTTTAACAGCATTTATGACAATTGTGATGACATTTGCCTTGACCTAAGGCATCTAATACATCATTTGTCTTCTGTCTTAATGATTCTTCCAGTGTAGAAACAGCTTGTACTGTATTTAATACAGATTCATTGACATCTAGGAGCTGGTCAACACATGTTGCTTCACATACAACTCTTTGAATTTTTTCTCCTTCAGCATTTAAGATATGTGCTAAAGCAGCTTCTTGTAATGCAATTGATTGTAATAAAGCAGTTAACGCACAGTTTCTATCTATTGGCGTATTTTCAATTCTTGGCATTCCCATAACTTTCACCTCCTAGTATTACTATATGTGGAAATGAATAGAAGTATAGGGCTAATGAGTTGAGCCATACGGCTATTTATATAATTATAATGCTTATGCATTGTAATTATATAAATAATTTGTATAATAATGTGGTCTCATAGTCGTACAGTAGATTATAAATAATATCTTTTTGTGACTTGAATAGAATTAAGGATAATAAAAAAGTGTATTTTACACTTTTTCTATTAGAGATGTGAGCTCTTCTGGTATATCTTTATTAGAAAGTATAGCTTCAAATTGATTTAGGTGACCTACCATATAGGTTGCAGATCTATAAATCTTAGTATCATCTAATATACAATAACAATGACAACTTTGTTCAATCATTGCTTTTCTTATTTCTGTTTCATCTTCACTGGAATCTGTAAGAAAACCCTTTTCATTTACACCAGTACATGAAATAAAACAAGCATCAACGAGATAAGAACGAATCATTTGTAGAGCTTTTTGTCCTACAAATGAATAATTCTTTTGATGAAAGTTTCCACCAACAAGTATTAATTGAATATTTGGCATTTTTATAAGTGTTTCAGCAATAAGATATGAATTTGTAATCACTTTTAAATGATTGAACATATGTAGTGATTCACCTATACCAATAGAAGTAGAACTACTATCTAAAAATATAGTATCTCCTTCATGAATATATGGTAAAGCTTTAGAAGCAATAATTTTTTTAGAATCAAGATATATATTTTTTCTTACATTAATTGGTAAATCACCATTAATTTTCTTGGTAAGTACTGCACCACCATGAACACGTTTTAATAAACCTTCGTTCTCTAATTCTTTTAAATCTCTACGAATGGTTTCTGGTGAAACATGCATACTTTCGCTTAAATTTAAAACGAGAACACTTCTTTGCTCATACAATTGTTTAAGTATGAGATCTTTTCTTTCTTCAGCAAGCATCTTTGTATCCTCCTATATTCTATTATACACAAAACAGTCACAAAAAGTCAAAAACAACAAAAAACAAAATAAAAACCACATAAATACATAAAATAAATGTTGATTTGTGTTTGTATGTGTGTTAGAATCTGCCTGTAAACGTTTGCGACTGCTGATTTTATCAAATGGAATTTGGTATTATCAAAAAAACTCAATGATAAAAGGGAGGAAGGAAAGTTACATAAGTAACTGAATTGAAATATGGATATTAAACAAAGTTTTGAATACTTACAAAATGTTGTTTTACCAAATACGAAAACAGCAATTGTAATTGGTAGTGGATTATCTGATATTGTAAAAAACATTAAAGATAGCCGTGTTATTTCATATAATGAAATTCCTGGTTTTTTAACATCAACAGCTCCTACACATAAAGGAGAAATGATTGTTGGTGAATTATTTGGACAACCTGTTATTTGTTTAAATGGAAGATTCCATTATTATGAAGGTTATGAAATACAAGAAGTAGCTGGATATATTAAAGTATTAAAATTATTAGGAATTGAAACTTTAATTTTAAGTAATGCTTCAGGATCTATGAGAGAAGACTTACATCCAGGTGAACTTATTGTGATTAGAGATCATATTAATTTATCTGGTCTTAACCCATTACGTGGTAAAAATGATGAAACATTTGGACCTCGTTTTGTAGATATGTCTAATGCATACGATAAAACACTTCGTGAAAAAGTTTTATCACAAAATGGTGATAAATTACATGAAGGTGTTTATGTTTATACAACAGGACCAAGCTTTGAAACAGCAGCTGAAATACAAGCTTTCAGAGGTATGGGTGGAGATATCGTAGGTATGTCAACAGTTCCTGAAGTTATCATGGCAGCATATTGCGGTATGAAAACATTAGCAATCTCATGTGCATCTAACTTTGCGACTGGAATCCCTGGATCAAATGTTAGCGATGAAGAGCTTGTGCGTGTAACCGCACTAGCAAGTGAAAACTTTACTAACATTATTAAAGATTTGTTTGAAAGTATGTAGGGGGATAAAGTCATGGATCAAATGTTAGAACAAAAAGAGTTAAGAAGAATTCGTTTAGTTATGTTTGTTGTGTTATTATTAACAGTTTTAACACAATTAATTGATAATGCTTTTACTTTAATTACACCAATTTTAGTAGAACGTTTTCAAATTTCAACTGATATGGCAAGTTGGGTAGCCTCTTTAGGTGGTGTTGGTATTGCCATTGGTTTCCTTGCATTTTCTAGTTTTACTGATTTTATTAGTGAAAAGAAATTATTAATTATTGGATTATTATTATTCTGTTTACCATCAATTACAGGATTATTATTCCAAAATTACTATTTTGCTGTAGTTGCTTCACGTTTCGTACAAGCAATTGGAGGAATCTCTACTTCAGCATTATATTTAGTATTAATTGCTCGTTATTTACCTGAAAAAGAACAAGTGATCTGGATGGGATTATGTACTGCAAGTTTTACAGTATCTACTGTTATTGGAACCCTAACAGGAGGATTTCTATCTAGTGCCTTTGGATGGCAAGTGATTTTCTATATTCCATTTATTGGATTATTAGCTTTACCTATTATTATTAAATATTTACCTAGTGCAACAAAAGAATCAAATACAATTGATGTTTTAGGATTTGTATTGTTATCATTATTTATTATTGCAATCAATTTCTTAACATCACAACCTACTTTAACTTTATTAATTGCAAGTATTTTATTACTTGTACTATTCCTTATCTATATCGCAAAAGCAAAAAATCCTTTAATTTCTTTAGTATTCTTTAAAAATAAATCATATATGATAACATTATTAGCAACATTCTTCTATTATTTATCACAAGTTGCTTTAGTGTTTGTAACACCATTCTTATTACAATCTGTATTTAATTTCTCTTTAGAAGATACTTCATTAATCTACATTTTACCATATACAGTTTCTGGTGTTATTGCAGCATTTTCAGGAAATATAATTAATAAAATTGGTATGAAGAAAGCATTAGTTCTTGGTGCTATATTAATTATGGGTGGTTTCGTATTTGGTGCATGCTTAGCTCCTAATGGTATTCCATACGTATTAGCATCATTAACATTAATTACTGGTGGATATGCTTTATCATTTGCGCCATTTTTAACAAAAGCAATTTCTTCACTAGAAGAAAAAGAAGTTGGAACAGGTATTGGTTTCTTTAACTTTATTGTAAGAACTGCTAATGCCTTAGGTATTTCATTAACAGCATTCTTATTAAATTTAAAATTACCAGAAATCTTACCTGTTATTACTGGTAACAGTGAAATGCATTTATATAGCTATATCTTTATTTTCTTAGCTTTCATGACTTTCATTGGTATTGTTGTTTATTTGATTTTAACTAAAAATGAGAAAGAATAGAGGAATATGAAAATGAAAAAATTAACTATGGATGAAATTATTGAAACATTGAATCTTGTACCTTTAAGTGAAGAAGGTGGATTGGTTGCTGAAACATATAAAAGTGAAGAAGTTTATAAGCAACGTTTCTGTGGATCAGCAATTTATTATTTCTTAACAAAAGAATCATTTTCACATTTACATAAATTATCTGCTGATGAAATGTGGCATTTCTACTATGGTGATCCAGTAGAATTAATCCAAATCAATGATGAAACTGGTGAAAAATCAGTACATCATTTAGGAATGGATTTATTAGAAGGTGAACGTCCTCAAGTATTAGTGAAAAAGAATACTTGGCAAGGTGCAAGAATCATTGAAGGTGGAGAATATGGATTTACATTAATGGGTACAACTATGTCTCCTTCTTATATGGATGATGATTTTATCTTTGGATCTCAAGAAGAAATGTTGGAAAGATTCCCAGAACATGAAGAAGATATTAAGAAAGTGACTGGAAAATTAATTTATAAATAGGAGTTATATTATGGATGTTAAAACATTAGAATGGAAAAATAATGAATTAATATTAATTGATCAAACAAAATTACCTAATGAAATTGAATATGTTACATGTCAATCATTAGAAGATGTTTTTGTAGCAATTAGAGATATGATCGTACGTGGTGCTCCTGCTATTGGTGTAAGTGCTGGGTATGGTGTTGCTTTAGGTGCTTTAGAAACAAATGCAAATACTGTAGAAGAATTCAAAACAATCATGCATGAAAGATGTGCATATTTAAATACAGCTCGTCCAACTGCAGTTAACTTAAGCTGGGCAGTTAATGAAATGGAAACATGCATGGATGCTTACACTGGTGAAAGTGTAGAAGAATTAAAAGAAATCATGGTTAATAAAGCCATTGAAATTCATGAAGATGATATTCGTATTAATAAAGCTATTGGTGAAAACTTAGTTAGCTTATTAAAAGATAATGATACAGTTTTAACACACTGTAATGCTGGTGCATTAGCAACTTCTGCTTATGGTACAGCTTTATCTGCATTCTATGTTGCTAAAGAAAAAGGTATGAATATTAAAGCTTATGCTGATGAAACAAGACCTAGACAACAAGGTGCAAAATTAACAGCATTTGAATTATATCATAATGGTATAGATGTTACTTTAATTAGTGATACAATGTCAGCTCAAGTTATGAGTGAAGGAAAAATCAATGCTATTATTGTTGGATGCGATAGAATCGCAGCAAACGGTGATACTGCAAACAAAATAGGAACAATGAGTGTAGCTATTTTAGCAAAACACTTTGGAATTCCAGTTTATATTGCTGCACCAACTCCAACAATTGATATGAATATTGAAACTGGAAAAGATATTCCAATTGAAGAACGTGATGGTGAAGAAATCACAATTATTAATGGAGATTATGTTACTGTAAAAGGTGTGAAAACATATAATCCATCTTTCGATGTGACTCCAGCAGAGTTCATTACTGCTATTGTCACTGAAAAAGGTATTGTAAGAGCTCCATTTAAAGAAGGATTACAAAAATTATTTGAAGAAAATAAATAGGAGAATTCTCTCCTATTTATAAGAAATGAAAGGAAGTAATAACCATGGAAAGAGCAGTCATACTAGGTGCTGGTTTTATCTCACACACTCACGCAGAAGCGTTAAAAAAATGCGGCATAGAAGTATATGCTGTTGTAGATCAAAATGAAGCTGCAGCAAAAGAATTTGCAAAAAAATGGGATATCCCAAATTATGGAAGTGATATGAATATATTATTCGATGAAGTTGTGACAACAGTACATGTTTGTACACCCCCAGATACTCATTATAACATTGTAAAAAAATTATTATTAGCTAAGAAAAACGTATTATGTGAAAAACCTTTATGTTTCTCAGATGAAGAAGCAAAGGAACTTGTCAAACTCGCAAAAGATAACCATTGTCGATGTGCTACAAACTTAAATGTACGCTTCCATAATATGTCACAAAAAATGAAGGATCTTGTCCAAAGTGCAGAGTTTGGACCAATGAACTTCGTTCATGGAAAATATCTTCAAGAATTCCATATTTTACCTACCTTTTATAACTGGAGATATATCCCAGAGTTAGCAGGTAAAATGCGAGCAGTTACTGAAATAGGAACACATTGGTTTGATATTGTTCAATATGTCAGTGGTCAAAAGATTACAGCAGTCAGTGCAACTTTTGGTTCATTTAATCAAAAACGTACATTAAAAGATGGCATGATGTATCCTTATCAAGAGGGTAGTGAAGCTATTTTCGTAGATTCAGAAGATGTTGCAATCATTACATTACGTTTTGATAATCAATCTATTGGATCTGTAGTACTTTCAGAAGTTTCACATGGTTATTCTAACTATCTTTCTTATGAAATGACTGGCCACAAGATGACAGTAGGATGGAATTCTCAAGAGAATAATGAAATATATATCAACCAAGAATCAAAATCAAATGTCATTAGAGATGGATTTGGTAATGGATTTAATGATTCATTTCATCGTTTAATTGAAAGTTTCTATAATGGAGATGAAAATTGTCCTACTTTTGATGAAGGAGCACGTATTGTACGTATTTGTAATGCTGTATATGAAAGTGCAACTCATAACTCTATGTGGGTAGAGATAAAGGAGGAGTAAGATGTATTTTACATCACACGAAAGAGATGAAGTCATTCGTTATGGAAAAAAACTTGTAGACTATGGTTTAACAAGTGGTACGGGTGGTAATATAAGTCTATTTAATTCTAAAGAAGGTGTTATGTTAATTACACCTTCTGGATATGATTTTTATGAAATGACAGCTAATGATTTGGTTGTTGTAGATTTAGATGGACATGTCATTGAGGCTAAAGAAGGTTTAAAACCTTCAAGTGAATGGCAATTACATTCAGTTTTTTATAAAAATCGTGAAGATATTCAATGTATCGTTCATGCTCATACAACTTATGCAACAGTATTAAGTTGTTTAAGAGAAGAGCTTCCAGCAACACATTATATGGTTGCTGTAGCTGGTGAAAATATCAGAGTAGCTGATTATGCAACATTTGGTACAGAAGAACTTTCATTAAATGCTTATAAAGCAATGGAAGATCGTAAAGCAGTTATATTAGCTAATCATGGTATTGTTGGTGGAGAAGCCAATTTAGAAAAAGCTTTTAATGTTATTGAAGAAGTTGAATACTGTTCTAAAATCTATTGTCTAGCAAGAAGTATTGGTAATCCAGTTATTTTGGATGAAAATGAAATGGCTAAGATGAAAGATAAATTCCAAAACTATGGAAAAAACGTAAAGAAATAAAAAATAGCTGTTGGCATTTTGTCAACAGCTATTTTTATTACACTTTTGAAAGTAAAGATTTCTAAATTTGCTTTTCTTTTAGTTCTTTAGAAAAAAGAATAACTTCTTGTTTGATGGTTTCTAGATTAGGATTCCATGCTTTATTTTTATGATAACATAAAGAGAAATTTCTATCCCATTTCCAGTTATCAATATTGACAACATGTAAAAGACCTTCTTGAAGCTCTTTTTCAACAAGTCTTAAAGAAATCAAGCTTAGCCCATGATTAAAGATAACGGCTTGTTTGACACTTTCCCAACTATGACATTGCCAAGTGACATGGAAGGCAAGTTTATAAATATTCATAAACTGTTCTAACATTGCACGTGTTCCACTACCTTTTTCTCTCACGACAAATGATTGATGTTGTAATTGTTTAGGGTCAACTGTATCACATTGATAGAGTTCATTTTCACAGCTACATACAAGCGCTAACTGGTCTTCTATGATAGGTTGATGTACAACCATATCACTATGGATATCGCCTTCTACAATCGCAATATCTAATTGATTATCTAATAACATATTTTCTATGCTTTGAGTGTTATCGACATAGACTTGCAGATGGAGATGAGGGTGTTTTTGTTGAATATCGTGGAAAAGAATGGGAGCAATGGTACTTGCAATCGTTAAGGTTGTACCTATACGGATATTAATATTTTCTTTATTATAAAAAAAGATTTCATCTAGTGTTTCTAATTCCATTAAAACTTTATTAGCATGTTCTAAAAAGATTTCTCCTTCTTCACTAATACCTAATGATTTAGAAAATCTTTGGAATAATTTAATATGATAATAGTTTTCTATTTCTTGTATTTTTTGTGAAATTGTTGGTTGTGATATAAAAAGGTTTTCAGCTGCTTTTGACATTGATTTGACTCTTGCTACTTCTTTAAAGATAACTAAATGTTTTATAGTAATCATAATACCTCCGTCTTATTGAAAAATATAATAATGCTTATTGTTTTTTTCTATTTTTATAATAACACGAATAATGTTATAATGTAAACGTAAATGATGTATGGAGGTGTTTTTTGTGGGCTATAAGATGAATTTTGATAAAGTCAATGAAGTCTTAAAAGAATTATCAAAAGAATATGACATTTATGCACCAAAGAGATTTGCTAAACAAGGTCGTTATTCTGATACTGATATAATTCGTTATGATATCATTGAAAAAGCTGAAGATATTGTCTTCGACGAAAAGTCTGATTACCCAGCTAAAGAGGTATTGAGTCCTATAACTCAACCGTTATTCTACTTTACTGAAGATGAATACAGAGAAAGTAAAATAAACTCAAGAAAGATTTTAATTTTTATGCGTCCATGTGATGTTAATGCTATGGAACATCAAAACAAGATTTATATGCAAAATGGAGGATTTAATGATTTATATTATTCAAGACTTCATGAAAAAGTAAAAATTGTTTTAATGGAATGTGACAAAGGATGGGATACTTGCTTCTGTGTAAGTATGGGATCTAACAAAACTGATGAATATTCACTTGCTGTAAGATGCGAAGATGATCATTGGTTAGTTGATGTAAAAGATGAAGATTTTAAAGAATACTTTAATGGAGAAGAAACAAACTTTGATTTAAGATTTGTTGAAGAAAATGAATTAGATGTTAAAGTACCTGAAATCAAAAATAAACAAGTATTAACAAAATTAAAAGCTCATCCAATGTGGAATGAATTTAATAGTCGTTGTATTTCATGTGGTGCTTGTACAATTTCTTGTTCAACTTGTACATGTTTTACAACTACTGACATTGCTTATAATGAAAATGGTAGTGTTGGTGAAAGAAGAAGAACTGCTGCATCTTGTCAAATTGAAGGATTTACTGACATGGCTGGAGGTCATTCATTTAGACCAACTGCTGGAGATCGTATGAGATATAAAGTTCTTCATAAATTCCATGACTATAAAGCACGTTTTAAAGATTATCATATGTGTGTAGGTTGTGGACGTTGTATAGATCGTTGCCCAGAATTTATTTCTATTGCTGCAACAGTTGAAAAGATGGCTAAAGCTATTGAAGAAATCGAAAAGGAGGAATGTTAAGATGTTTAATCCTTTAAAACCAACTCCTTGTGAAATTTTAGATGTTAAAAAAGAAAGTTTATTAGAATATACTTTTAAAGTAAAAACAGATATTACACCTAATCATGGTCAATTCTTACAATTATCTATTCCTAAAGTAGGTGAAGCTCCTATTTCAGTATCTGCTTTTGGAGATGGATGGATGGACTTTACTATTCGTTCTGTAGGTAAAGTGACAGAAGAAATTTTTAAGAAAAAACCTGGGGATACTTTATTTTTAAGAGGGGCTTATGGTAATGGATGGCCTTTCGAAGATAAATTTAAAGGAAAACACTTAGTTGTTATTACTGGTGGTACTGGTTTAGCACCTGTAAGAAGTCTGTTAAATGCATGTTATAATGATGACAATGCTGTGAAAAGTGTAACTTTAATTTCAGGGTTCAAAAATGAAGAAGGAATTATCTTTAGAGAAGAACTTGAAAAATGGAAAGATAAATTTACAACATACTATACATTAGATAAAGATAAAATTGATGGATGGAATGTTGGATTTGTTACTGATTTAGTAGAAAAAGTTGATTTTGAATCATTTGATGGGGATTATGAAGTGATTATTGTAGGTCCACCACCAATGATGAAATTTACTGGTATTGCAGTTGCAAAACAAGGTGTACCTGATGAAAAGATTTGGGTATCTTTTGAAAGAAAAATGTCATGTGCTATCGGTAAATGTGGACATTGTCGTATTGATGAAGTTTATGTTTGCTTAGATGGACCAGTATTTAACTATACAGTTGCTAAGGATTTAGTAGATTAAGGAGGGCGTAAAAATGAATCATGATATTGATGTCAAAAAAACACGTATAAATTGTTTTAGACAATCTAAAATTCCTGGAGAATTTATGCTTCAATTACGTGTTCCTGGATCATTGATTGAAGCAAAACATCTATCAGTTGTACAAGAAGTTGCACAAAGATGGGGAAATGGAACTTTCCACATTGGTATGCGTCAAACTTTAAATATACCTGGTATTAAATATGAAAATATTGATGAAGTTAATAAATACATTAAAAGCTATATTGAAGAAATTGAAGTACGTCGTTGTCAAGTCAATATGGATGTTAATGATGCAGGGTATCCAACAATTGGAGCAAGAAATATTATGGCTTGTATTGGAAACTCACACTGTATCAAAGCCAATGCTAATACTCATGAATTAGCTAAGAAAATTGAAAGATTAATTTTCCCTAGCCATTATCATATTAAAATTGGTATTGCTGGATGTCCAAATGACTGTGCAAAAGGACATTTCAATGACTTTGGTATCATGGGTGTCGCAAAAATGGAATATCATCCAGAAAGATGTATTGGTTGTGGTGGATGCGTTAAAGCTTGCGAACATCACGCAACTCGTGTATTATCTTTAAATGACCATGGTAAAATTGATAAGGATACTTGCTGCTGTGTAGGTTGTGGTGAATGTGCATTGGTATGTCCTACAAGTGCATGGACAAGAAATCCTAAGAAATTCTATCGTGTAACTATTGGTGGACGTACTGGTAAACAATATCCACGTATGGGTAAAATGTTCTTAAACTGGATTACTGAAGAAGCATTATTAGAAATGTTTGGTAACTGGCAAGAATTCTCTGCTTGGGTAATGGATCATAAACCACAATACTTACATGGTGGTCACTTAATTGATATGGCAGGTTACCATAAATTTAAGGAATTAATCTTGAAGGATGTAAACTTAAATCCAGAATGTCTAGTTGCTGAAGATATTTATTGGGCTGAAAATGAACAACGTGCAAACATTCATTTAAAACCTTTATCTAAACATCCAAAAGCTGGACCTAGAGATTAATCATAACGAAGCTACGTATCAATTTTGATACGTGGCTTTCACTATGTTTGAAAGGAGTTTAATATGAAGTTAGTTGTTGTTGGTGTAAATCATGAAGAAATGGATATGGATGAAAGAAAGTTATTTTATTTTCACGAAAGTGATAAATTGGCTTTTTCTACAAAGTTATTAGATTTGATGATTGATCAAGTGTGTATTCTTTCTACATGTAATAGAAGTGAAGTTTATGTGATGTGTGATGATTCTTTTGATGAAAGTAAATTGAAAGAAGCATTTCTTTCTTATTTTCATCAGGATAATCCTCATATAATGCTTTTATCAAAAGAAGAAGCTTTACTTCATTTGTTAGAAGTCTCTTGTGGATTGCAGTCAATGGTTGTAGGAGAAGACCAGATATTGCATCAGATCAAAGAAGCGTTGTCATGGACAATGCAACAAAAATTTGGGGGAAAAGAATTATATTATATCTTGCAAAATGTGATTTCATTTGCAAAAACAATGAGATCGACTTATGCAATGAGTGAACATCCTTTATCAGTGAGTTATATAGGGTATCAATGTTTGCAGGAGTACTTAAAAGTGGATGATAAAATTATGATATGTGGTATTGGTGAAATGGCTAGACTTATGTTAGAATATTTAAAGGGCTATTCTATTTATCTTGTCAATCGTACATATGAAAATGTTGAACCTTATTTAAATGATCATACGACATATGTTCCATTTGATAATCGTTATGATTATATTGAAGATGTAGATATTGTGATTTCAGCAACGGCTTCTCCACATGTCTTATTTAAAAAAGAAAAATTATCATCGAGACCACAAGTTTTCTTAGATTTGGCTATGCCTAGAGATATAGATCATTCTATAAAGACAATGAAGAATAAAGTCTTAATTGATATGGATGATTTAAAAAGTATCTCATTACAACAATTAGAAAAAAGAAAAGAAATTTGTGAGATAATTAAAAAAGAATGTATTTTAAAAAAAGATGAGTTATTACAAGGACTGGCACATATGAAAAGCGATAATATTATACAAAGAATGCAAGCAAGATATTTAGATATTTCTGATGAAACATATCAATTATTAAAGAATAAATTAGACTTAAGTCCAAGAGAAGATTATATTTTAAAGAAAGTCTTGAAATCATCATTTTTAAGACTTATGAAAGATCCTATACGTGTATTAAAGAGTGATGATTTCAATCAACAACAATATATAGAGTTTGTAGAAAAAATGTTAGAAACAAAGGAGTAATATTCATGAAAGTGATTATTGGAAGTAGAGGAAGTACATTGGCTTTAAAACAGAGTGAAGAAGTGAAGTCTGTTTTAAAACAAGCTTATCCTCATTTCGATATTGATATAGAAGTCATTCATACTAAAGGAGATAAGATTTTAGATAAACCATTAAATCAAATAGGTGATAAAGGTCTTTTTACACAAGAAATAGAAGAGAAATTATTAAATGGTGAAATAGATTTAGCAGTTCATTCGATGAAAGATATGCCAAGTGTCTTACCTGATGGTTTAATGTTTGCAGGAACATTAGAAGCTCAAGATCATAGAGATTGTCTTGTTTTTAATCATTTATATACATCTTTAAATGAACTTCCTCAAGGTGCAGTTGTTGGTACAGGAAGTCCGAGAAGACGTACACAATTATTGAAACATCGTCCTGATTTGAATATTGTTGGAATCAGAGGAAATGTAGAAACAAGGCTAAGAAAAATGAAAGAAGAGAATATGGATGCAATTGTACTAGCAAGTGCAGGATTAAAGCGTTTAGGTAAAGAAAATATTATTGGAGAATACTTAGATGAAAGTGTGATGGTTCCGGCTTGTAATCAAGGTATATTGGCTTTAGAAGTGAAGGAAGGTTCTTGGTTATTGCCTTATCTTGAAAAGATAGAAAACAAAGCATCTACAAAGAGAATGGAATTAGAAAGATTGTATTTAGAAACAGTGGGTGGAAGTTGTCATATGCCAATAGGTTGTCATGTAGAATGTGTTCATGAAGGTATAGAAGTTAACTGTGTACTGGGAAATGAAGAAGAAACATGTCTTTATACACATCATGAAGTGATAAGTGATCACTATCAACAAAGAATAAAAGAGATAGCTAACATGTTGAAAGAAAAGGTGGAAAATCATGGGTAAAGTGTATTTGGTAGGTGCTGGTTGTGGTGC
>DEPZ01000064.1:17356-31450 GCA_002359025.1 Erysipelotrichaceae bacterium UBA3379
GTTGATGAAGATATTTTGAATTTATGCAAGTCAACATGTCAAATGATTTTTGTAGGAAAACGTGCCAATCATCATACAATGCCTCAAGATGATATCAATCAACTGCTTGTTGATTTATCTAAGCAATATCAAACAGTTGTGCGATTAAAAGGTGGAGATGTTTATGTGTTTGGACGTGGTGGAGAAGAAGGCGAAGTCTTATATCAAAATCATATAGATTTTGAAGTTGTACCAGGGGTTTCTTCTTGTACTGCTGGTTTGGCCTATGCTGGAATTCCAATTACACATAGAGGACTTTCAGGCGGATTTCAAGTTTATACAGCGAATTTAAGACAGGGTGAAGAGCGTCATTTTGATTTTACAACGATGTTAGATGATTATGTCACTTATGTCTTTTTGATGGGAATGTCAAAACTAAAGATGATTGTTGATGGTTTTTTACAAGCAGGTAAAAATCCTATGACTCCTGTAGCTATTGTGTCAAATGCAAGTTTACCAAATCAACAGTGTTTAACAGGAACATTAAAAAATATAGTTGCACTATTTAAAGAACATCCTTTACCGACACCAGGAATTATTGTTGTAGGTGATGTTGTTAAAATGCGTGAATCATTGAATTTCTATGAAAGAAAACCATTCTTTTCTAAGAAATGTCTTGTGACGACTGTAGGAGATGATGATTATTTATCACATGCATTAAGTCAGCTTGGTGCGAATGTGAAAGTTGTTAAATGTGGAGAAATAGAGTATCTTGAAAAAGATTTTCAATTAGAAAAAGGATATTTGATTTTTACGAGTCAACATGGTGTGATTGGATTTATGAAAAACTATATGCGATTATATCATGATGTTCGTAGTCTTTATCATATGAAGATTGTATGTATTGGTCATAAGACAAATGAAAAGCTGTTGGAGTATGGATTAAATGCTGATATGATACCGAGTCGTGCTGATAGCGATGATTTGAACAAAGAATTAGAAGATTATTGTGGTGATGGTCGTATATATGTTGTACAAGGAGAAAATAAGCCAAGTATTCTTCATTATGATGAAATCATTTGTGTGTATAGAAATAAAGAATTAGAGATTGATGAAACAAATGATCATTATGATTATGGATTCTTTACATGTGCATCATCTGTGGAAAGATTCTCTTTACATAATCATTCATCAATAGATACATTTGTATCTATTGGTAAACATACAAGTCATGCGATTAGAAAATATTATAAAGAATGTCAAATTATAGAAACATCAAAAGCAAGTAAGCAAGAGATGATTGAAGTGGTATTAAGAGGTGAATAGTAGATGTTTTATAGAGGTAGACGATTAAGAAAAAATGAAACAATTCGTTCTATGATGAAAGAAACACATTTATGTGTTGATGATTTTATTTATCCTATTTTTGTTGTAGAAGGAGAAAATATATGTCATGAAATTTCTTCATTACCTGGAGTTTATCACTATTCTATTGATAGACTTCATGAAGTGATAGAAGATATGAAGAGTTGTGGTGTACGTTCATGTATATTATTTGGTATCCCAGAACATAAGGATTGTTGTGGTAGTGAAGCCTATAATGATGATGGTATTGTACAAAGAGCAATTAGAAAGATTAAAGAGATTGATGCATCTGTTTATGTTATTGGTGATGTATGCATGTGTGAATATACTGATCATGGTCATTGTGGCATTCTAGATGAAGATGGATCAGTTAATAATGATAAAACATTAGAATATTTAAATAAAATAGCGATAAGTTATGCAAAAAGTGGAATTGATATGATTGCTCCTAGTGATATGATGGATGGACATATTCAATCATTAAGAAAAGCTTTAGATTATGAAGGATATGTTACACTTCCAATTATGGGATATAGTGCAAAATTTGCATCATCATATTATGGACCATTTAGAGAAGCTGCTCATTCTGCACCATCATTTGGTGATAGAAAATCATATCAAATGGATGTTGCCAATGGAAAAGAAGCCTTAAGAGAAATTGAAGCTGATATTCAAGAAGGTGTCGATATTATTATGGTGAAACCTGCATTGGCTTATCTAGATGTGATTAAAGATGCT
Source organism: Erysipelotrichaceae bacterium UBA3379 (assembly GCA_002359025.1). Lineage (GTDB taxonomy): Bacteria > Bacillota_I > Bacilli_A > Erysipelotrichales > Coprobacillaceae > UBA3379. The sequence continues at coordinate 19,439 of DEPZ01000064.1, forward strand.
AAAAATAACTTTAATATGCCTTTGTGTGCTTATCAGGTCAGTGGTGAATATGCAATGTTGAAAATGGCTGTTGAAAATGGTTTGATGAATGAATCAGTCATTGAAGAATCATTACTAGCTATCAAAAGAGCAGGTGCTGATTTGATTATTACATACTTTGCCTTAGATATAGCAAGAAAGTTAGGTGGAAAGTATGAGTAGTGCAGATATGTTTGAAAAAGCCTGTCATTATATGCCAGGTGGTGTGAATTCTCCAGTACGTGCTTTTCAAAATGTACACATGACACCAATTTTTGTTGATCATGGTAAAGGAAGTCATATTTTTGATTGTGATGGAAAAGAGTATATTGATTATATATGTTCATGGGGACCTTTGATTCTAGGACATAGTAGTGATGTGTTAACTCACGATATTGAAAAAGTCTTTGAAAAAGGGACAAGTTTTGGCTTACCTACTGGTAAAGAAATAGAACTTGCCAAGTTAATGTGTGAAGCTTATCCAGGGTTAGATATGGTCCGTATGGTCAATTCTGGTACAGAAGCGACAATGAGTGCGATTAGAGTTGCAAGAGGGTATACAAAGAGGGATAAAATTATAAAATTTGAAGGAAATTATCATGGACATAGTGATTGTTTACTTGTTCAAGCTGGTTCTGGTGCTTTAACATTTCAAACGCCAACAAGTCCAGGTGTCCCTGAAGACATGGTTAAAAATACATTGGTTTGTCAATATAATGATTTACAATCAGTTAAAGAGACTGTATCAAAATATCCAAATGAAATTGCATGTATTATTTTAGAACCAGTTGCATGTAATATGGGACTTGTCGAAGCAAAAAAAGATTTCATTATTGGTTTAAGAGAGTTATGTAATCAAGAAGGTATTGTGCTTATTTTTGATGAAGTGATTACAGGGTTTAGATTATCATATCAAGGGGCTGCAGGATATTTTGGTGTAACTCCTGATATGGCATGTTTTGGTAAGATTATTGGTGGAGGATTGCCAGTAGGAGCATATGGAGGAAAACGAGAAATTATGGATATGGTATCTCCACATGGTCCAATTTATCAAGCCGGAACATTATCAGGAAATCCATTAGCAATGGAAATGGGGATTAGACAATTAAGCTATCTAAGAGATCATAAGGAAGTTTATGATTATACAATCTCATATGCATCACGTTTAAAAGAAGGAATTGCTGATATTATTCGTGAACATGATTATCCATGTCATGTCCAAAGTTGTGGTAGTTTACTTACTCTTTTCTTTAAAAAGGGAAAAGTAGAAACATATCAGGATGTTCTAGAATGTGATTTAGAAGCTTTTTCTCGTTACTATCATAAAATGGTAGAACAAGGATTTATTCTTGCTCCAAGTCAATTTGAGGGTATATTTATCAGTTATGCTCATACTCAAGAAGATTTTGATAAAACATTAAAAGCCATAGAGATTGCTTTAAAGGAGTGTTTTCAATAATGCTTCCAGTATGTTTATCTTTAAAAGGTAAAAATGTTTGTGTTGTAGGTGCTGGTAAAGTTGCTTTGCGTAAAGTAAAGCAACTTTTAAATGAAGAAGCTCTTGTAACAGTCATTTCACCTGATCGTATAGAAGAATTTAATGACTTAGCTATTCATTATATACATGACTATTATTCTATAGATTATATTAAAGATATGTTTATGGTTTATGCTTCTACAAATCAAAAAGAAGTTAATCATCAAATTGTTGATGATTGCCAAAAACTCAATATTTTATGTGGCAGTGCTACATATGATCAAGAGGCATCAATGTATAGCATGGCATCCTATCATCATGATTTAGCTCTTATTGCTTTATCAACACACCAAAAATTGCCTTACTCTAAACCATTATTGCAGCAAATGTCCAAAGTATTAGATGATAATCAAGAACGCATACAACTGTTAAAAAAAATAAGACCCTATATACTTGGATATGTCAAAAATACAAGAGAATACTTTGAAAAACTCATGACAATTGATATAGAAATCATACGCTTTTTATATCAATCATTAAAAACAAGAACAGGTATTATCTATATATATCATCATAGTGATTATAAAGAAACATTTGATTTTGATGATGGTATTGTCCTTTCTTTACATGAGTTTGAAAGTATAAAAGATTTATTTATATCAGATGTTGTTTATCATGTTGTACCACTTATATTAGAAAAGGGATATATTTATCATAAAATAGAAAATATGCTAGATCAGCATTGGATTTATCATCAACCTCTTATTCAATCATCAAAAGATATTGAATATTTGTTATCATTGTATAATGATGATAAATATGAAATGATCTATATTATTCATCCAAGAAGTGATAAAGTCTTGAAAAGACAAATTCAAGACATATTAGGTGATAAAGGAAAAGTTTATGAGTTTACTGAATATATGATGTTATCACTTGAAAAGCAATATAAGATAGTATTTTTACTCATGACACATGGAAAACATTATCAAGATTTAGTGAGAAAAATGAATTATTATCAGTCTATGGGATATCAAATAGAATATAGTGATGTCTTATTAGAAAATTCTAATATAAAAGAATATATTCAATCAAAAGTCAAAGAACCTGCATAATGCAGGTTCTTACTCATTATTGGAATGCTTGACGAAGCATCCAAAGATTCTTAGAGAATTCTCCAATATAATTATCCATTAAAGAAGAAATTAATGGATTATTTTGTTGATCAGCATCTTCTTTAATCTTTTTTACGCTTTCTAGAAGATAATCAAAATCTTGTATAACTTCATTATAGATATCTTTAGATGATTTAAAGTTCATATCTGCTTCTTGAATATGACTTGCTTTTATAAATTCATTTAAACTTGCAAGAGGTTTTTCACCAATCATCAAGATATGTTCTCCTACTTCATCAATAGCTCCATTAATACCATTATATAATTCTTCTAGTTTTGCATGAGCATTAAAGAAATCACTTCCTTTAACATACCAGTGGAAGTTTTGTAACTTATGATACTCCACAACTAAATCAGCTAATAAATTATTTAACATATTTTATTCCTCCTTCATATTAGTTATCTTTAACTAACTACATTCTATACCTTTTACAATAGACATGCAACACATATGCTTAATAAAAAAGAACAACTCATTACCATGAATTGTTCTCCATTATATGTCATGTATTATTTATGATCTTGTGTCATTTTTAAGATTTCTTCTTTTAAAACAGAAACCATATCTTCTTGTTTAACTTTCTTAATAATTTCACCTTTTTTGATTAATAAGCCCTCATTGACACCACCAGCTATTCCAATATCAGCATGTTTTGCTTCACCTGGACCATTAACTGCACAACCCATAATTGCGACAGTGATGTCGCTATGAATAGAATTAAGGAAGTCTTCTATTTCTCTAGCAACAGGTATTAAATTATACTGGATACGTCCACAAGTTGGACAAGAAACAAGGGTAGGGACATTATCAATCAATTCCAATTCTTTTAATAGAATTTTAGCAACTTTAATTTCTTCTATTGGATCAGCACTTAAAGAGACACGAATGGTATTTCCAATTCCTTGATACAATAATGTTCCAATGCCTAAACTCGATTTAATTGTTCCACCTAACTGTGTACCTGCTTCAGTGACACCAATATGTAATGGACAATCAAATGTTTGACTTGCCAATGTATAGGCTTCAATAGTTAATAATGTATTTGAAGATTTTAAAGATATCGCATAATCATGAAAATCTAAAGACTCAAGTATATCTATATGCTTTTTAGCACTTTCTATCATACCTTGAGCTGTTGGCTTCCCATATTTTTCAAGAATATCTTTTTCTAATGAACCACCATTAACACCAATACGAATAGGAATATGTTTTTCCTTACAAGCCTCTACAACAGCTTTGACTTTCTCTATAGAACCAATATTTCCAGGATTAATTCTAATTTTATCTATACCATTTTCTATCGCAAGTAATGCTAACTGATAATCAAAATGAATATCAGCAATTAATGGGATATGTATTTGTTTTTTAATCTTGGCAATAGATAAAGCATCCTGTCTATCAAAAACAGCAATTCTGACCATTTCACAACCAGCTCTTTCTAACTCTAAGATTTGTTGAACTGTTGCTTCTACATCTTTTGTTTTCGTATTACACATAGATTGAATAATCACATGATTATTACCACCCATGACTAAGTTTCCTACTTTAAACGATCTTGTTTCATTTCTTAACATAATCTAACCTCATTTCTTCTTCTATTATACCTTTATTTATTTTATGTGTATACTAAAATCGATTGATTTCTTTTTTAGAAATCAATTTTCTAAAAGTATTCATTGCATTGAATATATAGGAATGTTACTATATTTTTTGAGATAAAATCAAAGATAGGAGAGGTTAAATATGGAAAAAGATATTCAAAAAAGTATAGAGATTTATAAAGAACAATTAAATAAAGGGGATATACAAATGGCATATTTCACTTTAATGAAATACATAGCAGAATTAAAGGCTCTTTTTCCAAAAGAGTATCATACTGGAAATATATCATTTGGATATCTAGATTATACTTATTTTCCTTTCTTTAATCAGTACTTAAGAAATCATAAGTTAAGATTTGGTATTGTGCTGAATCATAATAAAATGCAATTTGAACTATGGCTTATGGGTCAAAATGCAGATATACAAAATAAGTATTGGGACATTTTAAAACATTCAAAATGGAATAGACACCAAACCAATAGACCAAGATATTCAGTCCTTGAAGTAATATTAGAGAATCAAATAGATTTTCATAATAAAAAACATATGACTGAACATATTATAAATCGTGCTTTGTCTTTATCTCAAGATATACAAGACTACTTAGAAAGAGTCCATAATGAAAATATGTAAGGAGGATGCAAAAGATGGAGTGGTTACCTACAGTCGTAATAGCAATATTTATTATCATATTAAGTTTATATTATATTGTCAAATGGGCAGTCAAAGATGCCCTAAAAGAATATTTCAAAGATAACGATAATAAATAGAAATTTATTAGAGAATAAGAGAATGATTGTTTTGATTACAGGAGCCTCACATACGGGAAAGACAGTCTTAGCACAAAAGCTTCTTGAAAAATATAAATATCCTTATCTCTCTATTGATCATTTAAAAATGGGGCTTATTCGAAGTCATTATACACATCTTACAGTCCAAGATGATTATAAGCTTGAAGGGTATTTATGGCCAATTGTTCGTGAAATCATCAAGACGGCTATTGAAAATAAACAGAATCTTATCATTGAGGGATGTTATATACCATTTTGTTGGAATGAAGATTTTTCACAAGAATATCTAAAAGAAATAAGATATTATTGTCTTGTTATAAGTCAAAAATATATTCAACAACATTTTTTTGATATCAAGGCTTATGCTAATAAAATAGAACAACGCAAAGATGATACATGGTGTACAATAGAATCTGTTTTAAAGGAAAATCAGTATTATCTTGAAAAATGTCAAGAATATGGTTGTCGTTATCTCTTGATTGATGAGTGTTATGATGTAGATATTGATTTATAAAAGAGTATCCAAGATATTGAGCGAATCTATAGATCATCAATTCTTTGATACTCTTTTCTTATATAGCTATTTTCTTTATCATATCAATTCTTCAAACTGATTTAACATATCTTCAAAGTAATGGAAGGCATCATCATAGAGTTGATCTTCTAAAGGATTAACCAAAGCATCTTTGAGTAAATCAACTGGGTCTTTGCTGCCACCAGATTTTAGGAAATTCAAGTATGCTTCTTTTTGCTTTGTATCTCCATTTAATAAACGAGAAACAATCGCAAGTGCAACAGTCATTCCTAAAGTATATTTATATACATAATAATTATAATAGAAATGAGGAACATACAAGCATGAATGACCAACATATTCATCCATTGTTACATCTGGACCAAAATACTCTTTATTTTTTTGCATATATAAATCAGTAATTGTTTTGGCTGACATAGGTTGTCCTTCACTAGCCCATGTATGCAAAATATGTTCGAAATCTGCAAACATTGGTTGTCTGAATATCAAACCTACACAATTTTCTAATAATTCATATAAATAATAAGCTTTCTCTTCTTTAGAAGAAGCATGTTCTAACATATAATTGATTAATAATGTTTCATTGACTGTAGAAGCCACTTCAGCAACAAATATACGATAATCACAGTTGACTGGTGATTGATATTTACATGCCAGATAAGTGTGAGCACTATGACCTAATTCATGAATCATAGTTGATAGTGAATTGTAATCACCTATGAAATTCATGAGGATATATGGAGAAACATCATATCCACCACTTGAATAAGCTCCAATACGTTTTCCTGGAGTAGGATGGAAATCAATCCATCTTTCATCTCTTGCTTTATGAATAATATCTACATATTCATCACCAAAAATTTTCACAACATCTAAAATAATATCAAAGCATTCATCAATAGAATATTTCTTCTCTTTATAATCTACAAAAGGAATACTTAAATCATAATTGTACATTGTTTCTAATTGTAAAGCTTTTTTCTTTAAAGCATTATATCTATGAAATAATGGACGATATTGTTGATTGGCTTTTTCTAATATTTTAAAGAACAATGATGTAGGGACATTATCTTCAAATAGACTGGCTTCTAAAGGTGTGTTGAACTTTTTAACATCTGCATAGAAAGCATCTTTTTTCATGACACCAGATAATGTTGCAGCATAGACGTTTTCAAATTTCTTATATTCTTTAAAGAAATGATGATAGGCTTGTTGTCTAACTTTGACATCTTTATTTTTGAGAAATTCATTCAATGTCGCACTATTTAAAGTCTTTTTTACACCATTGACTTCTACTGGTTCATAATCTAAACGTAAAGCATCAAAGACTTGAGATGATACATCAGAAATAGGATAAGTCTTAGAAATAAGAGATTCTAATTCTTGTGATAGAGTATGTTCTTCTTGTCTTAAAATGTCATTTATTGAATATCTGTAATCTTTTAATCTATCATCTTTTAAAAATTCTTTTACGTGTTGACTATGTGAAATGATAGACACTGTATAGAAATCTAATGAAGCATTGACTTGATCGTAGAATGAAAGAACTGAAGCTAACATTGTTTGATAACGCTGATCTTTTGGTTCTACATCACAGTGTAAATGGGCAAAGCTATGTGTTTTTTGAATATAACGTGATAATAAAATATAATCTTCATGATAAGCATAGAAGTTATCTACATTATCTAAAAAGCTATCTTTTTGTTTTACTAAAGTTTCTAATAAAGCTTTTGCTTTATTTAAATCTTCATAAAAATCTTCATCATTCTTGTAGATTTTTGTTAAATCCCAAGTTTCTTCTGTTTTTATTTGTGATCTTTCCATATACAAACCTCCTCTTTTTATAATATGAAAAATGGATATCAAAGTCAAATAGACAAATGACTTTGATTTAAATATCAAAATAGAATATCTCTTCAAATGTTTTATCTAAAGCAATGCATAATATTAATGCAAGTTTTGCTGTGGGATTAAACTGCCCATTTTCAATAGAACTTATTGTCTGTCTTGATACACCTACGATTGAAGCAAGTTCACTTTGAGATAATTTTTTTTCGTTTCTTATTTCTTTCAAGCGATTTTTTAATATAAGTTTATCGTTCATATCAACCACCTAGTAAAATGATAATATATCTATGAAAATTAAGCAAATAAATAAGAAGCCATAATACACAAGTCAATAAATCCATCTTAGATTTTGTAAAATAAGCTCTTGTTCCATAAATAATAAATATCATAGGAATAAATAATATATAAATAGTATAATAAACAGTAGGAATATCTTGAAACTGCCAAGAAAAGAACATGAGAAACAATGATAAAACCAATGTGATGACATATCCTTTTAATAAAGATTTTCTTTGATAAATCATTATTCTTTCATCTTTTTCATGATGATATATTTCTAATATTTTCTTTGTATTCATATTTCATCTACATTCCTTTCTATATTTACCACATCAATATCCATAAATGGAATAGAGAAGGGAATATAAAAATCATTGATATGATTGAAAGATATAAATATTTTTTAATATGCATATAATAAAAATATGCAAGTGAATAAAAAGTAATCAATGAAAAGAATAATGAACAGGTTGTATATATGATTTCTTTTTTATAAGGACTAAAGAATGAAAAGACTATCATGGATATACAAATCATAAGAAATAGGATAATTAATAAGGGTGTTGTTTTGTAAGCAAGAAAATCTGTAAATTCTTTGTTGTTGTCATGACGACTCCTTTTTAAAATTTCTTCTTTATTCATAATCTCACCTCTTGTCAAGTTTTCTTTACATATATATTGTATAATGATGATATATGTGTGTCAAGTAAACTTGACATACAAAGCAATAAAAAAACTCTATCTATTAAGCGATAGAGTTAACTAATTTAGCTAATCTAGATTTTTGTCTGCTAGCATAGTTTTTATGATGAATACCTTTGCTTACTGAAGCATCTAATTTAGATGCAGCTACGTTATATGCAGCTACAGCAGCTTCTTTATCTCCAGCTTCAACAGCAGCGATTACTTTTTTAATAGCTGTTTTTAAAGCACTTTTATAAGAGTTATTTAATTCACGTTTTTTGTTGTCGTTTTTATAACGTTTGATTTGTTGTTTCATGTTTGCCATATGTTTTTCACCTCTCTTTTATTCTTCGCCATGTTATTCTAACAAAATTATACGATAAATGCAATGTTTTATTGATAAATGATTAGAATTTTTTAAAATGGTAATGATTTATATGGTGAGAATATGAAAAATAGTTATACAAAAAGTGATTTAGCCATTGAATCCTTACAAAATGCAACTTTAGATAAAGATTATAAAAAGAAGACTTATGATGAAGGAAGTGTTCATGTCGAAGTCTTTGAAATCTTACAAAAGAGTCAAAACTATCCTCATGATGTTGGTGTTTATGTAGAAATGAGTTTTGAAGATTATCAAGACATTGACAATCTTTCTGTATGTTTTCAAAGAGAATTAACACATTTTATTAAATCTGCATCAAATAAACAAGATCCTTTGATTTTATATGTAGGATTAGGGAATGATGCCTTTTCCAGTGATGCAATTGGACCAAGAACTCTCCAACAAATTCATGCAACACATCATTATGATATCTCTTTGCGTCATCAAGAACATCGTTATGATATGATATGTCATGTTCCGGGAGTTAAGGCAAAGACGGGAATGGAAACAGCTCATATCATAGAATGTCTTGTTAAGGAATATCAACCAGATTTAATTATAGCAATTGATGCATTATGTGCACAAAGCTATGAAAAAATATGTCGTGTGATACAGATGAATAATGTGGGTATTTATCCTGGGAGTGGCATTGGAAATCATAGACAAGGGATTACTTTGGAAACAATGGGTGTTCCTGTTATAGCTATTGGTATTCCTACAGTCATACATGTTTCTAGTTTGGTTAGTGATGTTTATTGTTTATTAGAGGGATATTTTAAAGAGTCAATGGATCCATCTAGTCGTTTAAAGGTAGGAAAACGTAAAAGATATGAAGGAAAGTTAAATGATATGCAAAGACGATTAATACTTGGTGAGATTGGGCAGTTAGATGAAGAAAAACGTATTCAATTATTAAGAGAAGTCTTAGATCCTATAGAAAATCAATTTGTCATGAGTGATAAAGATATTGATGAAGATATTCATATCTTATCAAGATTTATGTCTACTCATATTAATACATTAAAGAATGAATAGGCCTTGAAAAAGGTCTTTTTTAAGTTCTAAATCTAGCATTTTTTGCATATAGATTGATGTATAGTATAGGAGGAAGAGAAATGAATAATAATATAAAAATAGTTATAAAGATATTGATTGCTGCTTTTATAGTCTGCCATCTTCCTTTTCAAAAGGTTTATAGTCAACAAGTAGAAAACAGTGTTGCTTCATTAATGTCTACCAAGGATACTACTCAAAACGGGAAATCTATCTATATATATAACACCCATCAAGGAGAAAAATACGCTACAAATTCAGTGAAAGAAGGGAGTCGATATTTAATGCAATTATTAGAAAAAAGAGGCTATGAAGTTGACTATGAAACAACAGATTTTGAATTATATAAATTAAAGAATCACATAGATTATGCTTATTCATATAAAGTATCAAGCAAATATTTAAACAATGCATTAAAAGAACATGGAAAATATGATTTGATTATTGATTTCCATAGAGATTCTATTAAAAAGTCATTATCAACACTTTCTTATCAAGAAAAAAACTATGCAAAATTAATGTTTGTTGTAGGAAAAGGAAGTTCAAACTATCAAGATGTTCATAAACAATCACAAAAGATAACAACTATGATTAATGAAAAAGTACCTGGTCTATGTAGAAATGTCATGGTTAAAAATAGTCATTATAACCAAGGTGTAAGTGAACATATGGTTTTAATAGAAGTAGGAGCTAATGAAAATACTTATGAAGAAGTACAAAATTCTTTAAATATATTATCTATGGTTATAGATGAGTATTTATCACAATGAAACAATTACTTATTGATTTATTATTAGCTGTACTTCTTGTTTGTATGATAAGTATTTTTTTTGATGATCATTATGTATCAAAGACTATGTTTGATCGTTCTTTAGAGGATTTTGAAGAAAAGATTGAGATGAATGAAAATATAAAAAGTGATTATGTTGTTTTACAAGATACAAGTGATAATCATGTTTCTTCTTTATTTAAAACCATGAGTGATGGGTGTGTGAAGTTTATTCAATACATTGTTTTGATTTTCTCTGATTTTATTAGTATGATTTTTAGTGTTATGGTATACTAATAAATGAAAGTGAGTTGAAGTATATGAAAGATAAAAGAATCGTATTTATGGGAACTGCTTCTTTTTCTTTAGCAGTTTTAAAGATGTTAATAGAAGAAAAATATCATATCGTAGGTGTTGTTACTCAGCCAGATCGTTATGTAGGGCGTAAGAAAGTTTTAACGATGCCAGATGTGAAGGTTGAAGCTTTAAAGTATGATATTCCTGTATTACAACCTCAAAAGATTAAAGAAGACTATCAAGATGTTGTAGATTTAAAACCTGATTTAATTATTACAGCAGCTTATGGACAAATTGTTCCTCAAGCCGTGTTAGATGCTCCAACTATAGGATGTATTAATGTTCATGCATCTTTATTACCAGAATATCGAGGAGGAGCACCTGTCCATCAATGTATTATAGATGGAAAAGAGAAAACAGGTGTGACTATTATGTATATGGTTCAAAAGATGGATGCTGGAAATATTATTAGTCAAAAAGAAACACCTATTTATGAAGAAGATACAGTAGGTATTTTATATGATCGTCTAAGTGATTTAGGAGCAAGTTTATTAAAAGAAACACTTCCTTCTATTTTAGAAGGAACAAATGAAAGTATTGTACAAGATGAAAGTCGTGTGACTTATGCACCAACACTAACAAGAGAAGATGAACGTATTGATTGGAATTTATCAGCAAGACAAGTTTATAATCATGTTAGAGGAACTAACCCATGGCCTGGAAGTTTTACGACTTATCAAGGAAAAACTGTGAAGATTTGGGCTGGAAAAGTACATCAATGCGAAAATGCTGTGAAACATCATGCGCATCAAGACAATGGTACAATTGTTAAGATTTTTAAAGATGCTATTGGAGTCAAGGTTCATGATGGTGTGTATTTAATTACTGAATTACAAGTAGAAGGAAAGAAACGTATGTCTGTTAAAGATTATTTAAATGGACATTGTATGTTTGAAGTGGATACAAAGTTTGAATAAAACTTTGCATTGTAAATCATATGTTATGACAAGATATAAAGTTTATATGACTTGGAGTGTTTTTCATTCCAAGTTTTTATTATATTTTACAGAAATAAAGAAGTAAATTGCATCAAAACAT
>DEPZ01000032.1 GCA_002359025.1 Erysipelotrichaceae bacterium UBA3379
AGGCGGGAAATAGAATGCTTACGGATTGATTTTTTGGGGGGGGCTATATTTATACTTATCTAACAGTCTGTCTAAAATTCTTTTTCGCCTCGAGACTCGGCATTCTTAATTGCCAATATATGATCAAATAAGGTACTAAACTTTTCGTAATATTTCCCGTTAATTCTTTCTTTTCTACAGTCTTCATCTAATTTACTTTTTAGCCCCTCTTTACTTCTTATTGTATCAAGAGAAGTAAATGATAAGATGTACTTACGAAACAATTGACAGGTAAAATAGTCTTCAACATTAAAGTTTTCGATATTTTTCCTGTGAGCATATGGTGGATAAAAGGAGAACCAAGTATGCCGATTTTTACGAGCTTTACCAAAATTTTTAATATTCCATTTTTGTTTCTTTCCTAATGTACATGGCACAACTTGATTCATACTTTTAACACCTGCGTCATCTCCATCAAATAATGCGATAACAGTTTGTCCTTCTTTGGGGGTGAATTTCTGTGCAAAAGCATTAACATTAGAAGCTCCTCCACAAGGTATAAATTCAAATGATAAATCTAAATATCTTCCTTTATTTTTAAAATATTTGAGCGCAGCGGATATAAATGTTTCATCAGTGGGGCCTTCAACAATTAGGATATCATCATGAGATGACAGAAAAAGATTCTGTTTCTGAGATGTCCAAATGCCACTGGTTAATTTTTCAACTAGGTTAACGATATCTTTATCAATAACCTTAGTCTTACCATCTTCTTCTTTGTCAAGCATAATTATAGCACCTTTTGTTTTCTCTTCAAATGATGCCGTTAGGGTTGGAGAATGTGAAGTTATTATATTGCTACGATGACTCATGTGATCAAACATTTCTCTCAATTCGCCCTTTCTTGAGATATGTATATGACTGTCTGGCTCATCCATTAATACTAATGTTTGTTCATCTGATATTGCTTCTAAGATGAATAGGACAACCATCATCTTTTTTTCTCCCTCACTTAAAAATGCAGACTCTATTCCATTATTGAAAAATATGTTTAAGGTGTCTATGACCTGACTAGCTCCCATATATTTATTAAATAATAAGCGAGCATCATCATCATTTGGATTGAATTTAGAAATCTCTTTAGAAGAAATAGTTGGACTATCGTCAAATAGACCACGAAGTTGACGAATGAATAAAGTTATTTGATTCTCACTTCGCCATCTGTTTAATAGGTCAGTATTAAAATTTAGTTCAATAGAATCTATATTGTGTGAATCTATATTCAATTTATCCTTGAGAAACCTGTCAAAAGCAATATTGACATCTCGTGTCGCAAGCATACATAATAGGATATATTTCCACATAGTTTTATCAATATATATCATTGATAAGATATTTGGAGATTCTGCAGAACGTACACTATTTAAATATTCTTCATTTGCCTTTTTATAGTAATTATCCCACATTCGAGTATCTTCACCGCTATAGTTGCATACTATTCTATTGGGATAGATCATATCCATTTCATTTACAGGAATATCTCCTTTTTTATATTCTGTAACTCCTGCAATTTTATCATGCTTTACCCGATATGTAATATCGTTAATTTCGTAACGTAGCACGAAACTAAATAAAAAATCAGTTGAATGGTTTAATAAGACAGAGAATATACTGCTTATTGCTTCTAATATGTTTGTTTTGCCCGTACCATTATTACCAATAATTACATATGTATCATTGGCTGGATCGAAACTTAAATTTAAATTTTCAAGATTTCTAAATTCCGAAGTGATTTTTAGTGTCAATAGCTTCATATATTAAGAGAAAATCTTATTGTTGAAGTACTCAATATTTTTTTGCATCTGTTCTTCTAAAGATGCCTGCATTTTTCTAATTTCTAGAATCTTTGCAATAAGTTTGCGTTGCTCGTCTATTGATGGCAAAGCTATAAGTGTGTTCTCAAAAACCTTTTGAGATAATCTTCTTCTTCCAGTTGTTCCACTGCTTGAGTTAGAGAACTGATTCAATATGGCTTCATTGGTTAATACCAATTCTAAATATTCTGGAACTATTTTAGTTGTGTCAATATTATAAACCATAAAATCAGGAGTAACAATAGCTCCTTCAAGTGATGAGTTCACAATACCAAAAGCTGCGCTTTTTCCATCAATTTTTGAGATGACAAACTGTCCTTCTTTTACGCGCGTTTGACGTTTTGTCCCAATTTGAGAGCCTATAACTGTATCGCGTTCCTGAATGCCTTTGTTAAATAGTTTTACCGTCAAACGAGTGTATTTAATATTAGGTTCAACGTATATAACATCTTTGCTCAATGATACGACACTTCCAATCTTCACTTTCTTGTATATAGGATTATAATTAATATTTGTTACGTCGAAAACAGACTTAACACTCCAATTAGATAAATCCGAACGATTAACTATTTTTGTATAAGTCATATTTGACATAACTTTTCCACTTAACCAAGAAGAAACTTCTTTGGCTGCTATTGGCAATTCTTCATTTTGCGAAGGTAAACCAGTGGAAGAAATTCCGGCATCATTTACTTTCGTAACTGATAGCAGATAATCTTTCTCTGGCATCTCGCCGTCCTTGAGCTTTTCTATAAAAACAAGACTTGGTTTTATGTTTGCACCAGATGACAGAAATACATCTGCAGGTATTGAGGTAATATTGAGTATTCTGGCTCGTGTTTCTATAAATCTACGGACACGTTCCAATGCTGGATTATCCAGCACTCCTTCTGGCAATACAATACCTGCTCGTTTACCAGGTTTTAATAAGTTTATACAACGTTCAATGAATAAGATTTCGGTACTATTGTTGTTGATTTTATATAAATCTAATATGCGTTTTCCTATTTTTTTATCCTTGCCAATTTCTTGTGCATAATTTTTTATAGGAATATATACATTACTAACGTATTCGCTACCATACAAATTCTCATATAAAGTTTTTTCTCTATCTGTAGGAATATCTGAGTCAGTAATACGCATATCCTTTTCAACATGAGCTCCGAAAGGTGGATTTATAAGGATTATGTCAAAGTGGTTGTCATAAACTCCTCCTACATTAAGAAGACCATCATGAAGATAAACTCCAACATGTCCATCACCGTGCATAATCATGTTCATTTTAGAAGTTCTGGCCATACGGGCGTTGGCATCTACTCCAAAGAAATAGTCATGACATAGTTTATGATAACGACTTCCTTCAATTGTCTTATCACACTCACATAGTAAATTGTTGATCCTACTTTGTTTCTCAGAGTCTGAGAGATTCAAATTGTCCATCAATGTTGCAATCTGATTATGAATATCTTGATCAATCTCATTCTGAACATGTTCAAATGCTCTAATCAAGAATCCTCCACTTCCACAACAAGGATCACATACCTTGTCTCCTTCTTTTACATTCAACACTTCAACCATATAATTAACTATGGTCCTTGGTGTAAAAAATTGTCCTAATTCCCCACGGAAAGTTTTTCCTAGAAACAGTTCAAATGCAATACCCTTTATGTCATCAGAGGTATCATACAACTCGACATTGCTTAACTCTTCCAAAATAAGTAAGAAACTCTCTCTGCGAATTCTTATTCTATCTTCTGAGTCAAAAAGACCATCGGCTGAATATGTTTCCTTAACTTCGTTAAATAAATATTGGATGTAGTCTATTTCCCCATTATATGACAGCTCATCTTTTATGAATTTATCTTTGCTATAAACGAGTTCCTCTCTTGCATCACGTTCATACAGCATCTTTATAAATAAGATTTTACTTATTTCATCAAATGCTGCTTCTGGAGAGAGTTTATCCACATTACGTATGATATTGTGACAACGAGTTAAGGTTTTCAAAAACTTATCTTTTGAATAACCTCTCACTTTATTTACAAATAAAGCTAAATTCTCGTCTGAAATAATATCCTGAGCTGAGGGAAAATCACTAATACGTTCTATTTTCAGAGGTCTGGCATTTCTATCAATATAAAAGACTTTTGTTTCCTTAAGATTATGTGCGACATAAAATGCCATGTCATTAAGGACTGCCTGCTTATATTGTTCAAAATAATCTTCGGCTTTAATTTTTATGTGTTCAGCCTTACATGCAACAAGAACATAAATATCTGGAGCGAGCCCTGATTTTTTATCTTCAGGACTACGCCATATTGCAATATCTGCAATTGATGTTGGAGAAACCGTTACATTAAACTCCATCTGCTCTGGTAAATATCCATAAGAATCTACCAAACGTTGGAAAAAAGTTTCTGCCAACTTCTGCTTACTCTGATTTATATCTGCTCTCATTGAAACTATGTTCGTATTATTTTTTATGAAGTATTGACTTTGCCACACAACACCCCAATTAATTACAAAAGTACTAATATTTTGCAGCACTTGCAACATTTGTGGAATTCATTCTTGATTTAAGAAGCATATTTCGTTCTATGATGTGAATAAAGCATCATAGAACCATCACACAGCAATATCTTCATTTTTTATAGACACAAACATATTGTAGGGATAATTAATAACCAACCCACCTTAATCCAATAAAGAAATCAATGATATGAAGTCATTAGATGTATTATTTTATTGAATAATTCTTATCTTTGCAGTGTAATAAGAGTGTTCTTTGGATTGACGCAAGACATAGTAAAATATAAAACTTAGCTCGTTTCTAAATCGTTACCTATTAAAAAGCACATTCTTATAAACTGCTTATTTTCAACGTGTAGAATAAATGGTGATGCCTAGCTATGTGTGTAGTCAGGTTCTTCTTTATCAGACACAGGTCGGCAATCTCTTTCAGGTAACTGTTCATCTTCTGATTGCAGGGAACAGGCAGTAATACTCCTTTCTTTTTGCAGGCAGGATAATCTGCATATTTTCTCA
>DEPZ01000026.1 GCA_002359025.1 Erysipelotrichaceae bacterium UBA3379
GCCGTGGAAAAGATGCGCTTTGCCAAAGTGCGTGACGAAAACGGCAAGCTCGTAGCCGACAAGACACGTATCATTTACAACAGCCATATCACTATTGAAAACATTCCGCTCAAAGCCTACGAGTATATCGTTAATGGTAAGGCCGCTATCGACTGGATAATGGAACGCTATGCCGTAACTATCGACAAAGCATCCCAAATCAAAAATGACCCCAACGACTGGTCAAGGGAACACGAGCAACCACGTTACATCCTTGACCTCTTGTTGTCAGTCATTATTCTATCTTTCAAGACAGTAAGCACTGTGGATGCACTTCCGAAATTGAAGATATAATGTATTCCTTGAACAAAAGTGATGTTAGTTGAAAAAGAAACGTGATTGATATAGACGATTGCTTCACATTAAGTAAAATATGACCAATGAAGATATTGTTTGTATTGAGCAGCCGATAGGACAAAAGTATGAATTAATTTATGCCTATGTTTGAAAACAGAATTCAGATATAAGAATAGACTTACAGCTGAATTCTGTTTCCATTTACACAAAATTTTAGACAATGTAACTTATAATTTAGCTAGTAATTATCACACTTATATTTAAGATTATGTCAACTTGTACGTACTTCCTGTTAGTTAATTAATAAATATAAATCTTTATTCATCTCCATAACGATTTTTCGGCTATAACAATCGATAAATCGCCTCCCAAATGTCACTATTAATATTCTGATTTATAATATTTTGCTAATAATCAATTACAATAACACTTTCTCGAAGTTTACCAATCTTTGCACTTTGTTGAGGACTGGTCTTTAAATCTCTGGCTTTACGAATCTCTCTAACTTTAAAGCCACAAGATTCTGCAATATCTGCAATAATGTAATCCACAGGCACTTCGACACCATAATATGCAGAATTTGCCACATTAAAATAAATAATTCCACCTTTCCGCATCTTTTTAGCAAATTCAGAAAACAAGAATTGCATATCTTCAAAATATCCACATATCATATTTATGATATCTGAATTCCAGACTTTTTGTTCATTTTTGGACATCTCATATAGACTCTTTTTTAGCCGTTCATTCTCTATCGGAATAATATTCTCATAAGATACTTGCACATGAGAACGTAATGTATTTTTACGCAATACACGAAGTTCTTCGTGAGAATTGATTAGTCCAAGAACCTTTAATTCTAGCATATAAATATCAGTATAATCTCTAGAGTTAAGATATGGAGGTGATGTTATAATTAGATCTATTTCTCCATCAGGCACTTTTTGTATACATTTTCTAACATCGCCTAAATAGCAGATTTCTGAATTGTGTACAGACGGATTCTCTTTAGAGATGATTCTAATATCTTCTGCAAATATTGAATTTAATTTATCCAAAAAGAAATTATGAATATCTTTTCTGCTAAAAATTCTAGTTTCCCATCCCTTTTTGTAGGACAAGCACTTACCATTACGAAACATATTGCTTGCTTGAAGAATGATTGACGCTAACGCGATAGTAAATAAATCTTTATAATCATCATTGTCAACAAGTGTTCTAATGGCATGTCTTATATCAAGAATACCATCTATAGATGCATCATGAAAGTTCCACTTCTTATTCTGATTTCTTTTTACAACAGTATCACCAAAAGGCAATGACTCTAGCTTACGTATATTCCGATTTGTATGAGATAATTTTTTAGTTATTGCCTTAACATAATACTCAAAACTATCTATATTATATTTTCTGCTTAATTTAACTGTTGATAGAAGATGCATGAAAGGGCTAACCTCAAATGAATAACACTTTATACCATGATTCTGTAACTCTACAGGAGTTGTTCCGCTACCACAAAACGGCTCTAAGGCACAAGATGGTACGAATGGTAATTCTCTTAGAATGTCTTCAATGAACTTCTTGGAATATCCTTCTACAAAAGGGTACCAACGATGTACAAAAACGTTCTTGTTTTTGTCAAATTGCATAACTGAATGGTATTTCTCTGTGCAATCTATGAATTTATAGTCTTTGTACATAGTTGTTATATTAGTTAGGGTGTTCGTTTATTACTCTAAAATCAGCTAATTTAATATGTCTATAATAAGACGCTCTATCTTTTTCTGGTATTTGGTCGATTGTCATGTCTGTTCCTGTATCCGGAAGTTCTTCTTCTCTTGCGTCAAATACAGCCAAATATCCCAACTTGAAATCTTTTTCTTCAGCCAACAATTCTGTTATGTAAGCTGCTGATTGTATGAATGCCTCAGGAACAATACGTGGCTTAGCGCTATATGTGGTTCCTATTCTCTTTCCTAATTTATGAATACTAGTGCCAACCCACTTGATTTCTATAAAATACAATCCCTCACCATCCTCGTCAATCATGGCAATATCTAGTCTCTTCAAACTTTCCAACATAACCTCTTTCTGCACGAAAAATACTTTTAATTTTTCCTTTAAGAACATACGTAAGTCATCTCTGAAACAATCTTCTGGAGTGTTTCTAAGTAATTGCTTATTAGCTTTGACAAATTGTTCATCACTAAGTTCCGAACCTAAATCAGCTCTCAGAGATTTTAAATGACTTTTTTCAACAAAGAACTTGGAATAGGTATCTCTAAGTTTTAAGTGTTTTCTATAATCCTCAAGTACTCTCGGCAATTCTGAAATAGTTTTTTTGCTATTGAATGAATGCAAAGCTGAACTTTCGTAGAAAATAGAATCACCACCATCACGACCATTAACAAAATAATTGATAATGCCTTCTGGGGACACCATAAACACAACTACTCCATCCATTGACATTTGTGTGAAGATGCGTCTTGTTTCGTTATTATCTTTATTCAAGTCATTATTGACTTCTTGAATGTTAAAATTAGAATCAATGACTATATGGCGATTTTGAATAAATAATTGATCTGTAAACAATTGTTCAATAGCACTGTCTGCATTAGTGGTAAGATTCAATAAGTCTTCTTCTGATATGACAATATACTTAAAGCTATTGTCTGGGTGTTTATCGCACATAGCTTTTATAAGCGACTGCATAAGTTTAAAGTTATCAGTAGCTTCTAATCCATTCAATGCCGCATCCACTATGGCATTCTGATTACGTTTTAGCAAATCCTTGAAGTTTGCATTTTGGCTGAATTTTGTTTTCATAACCTGCTACTTTATGATTTCGCTAAATATATATTCAAAATATAGCTCTATGTATTTCTCATCGCTAATGGCTGATGTATCGTCAAGGGTTTGCTCAAAAGCGACTTTGAAATCTTTGAGAACTTTAAGCGTTTCGCTATCAGGTGATGATGTATCTATACCGTCAACATTGTTGGTTTGCAAAGCATTCTCATAAGATGGATCATTAACAATAAAGCCAAATAATCGTTTTTCACCATATTTGCCTAACATATACATAACAGTTCTAAGCCATTCAACTTTTTCTTGACTCATAGGAATCTCCTTTTTAGAACTTAAAATCAAACCACCTTCATCTTCACATAATATTAAAGAACTCTTCAAATAGACTAAACTTCGTTCTATCAAATCTGAATATGGTCCAAAAGTTGTTACAGTAAAATGGTAATATGAGAATATATTCTCTATTCCTTCATGCTTGAAAGAATAGAGGACTTGCACTAAATACAATACTCTTTGAAAAGATTGTTCTGAAACAGCTCCCCACCCCATACTTTTAGCAATAGCAGAAACGGTTACAATATCTTCATTCGCTCTTATCAAATTCTTCTCTAACATTATTCCAATCTGTTTTTTATATGATGATAAATTGTTTTTAATTGCTCACTTGTGTTTTGTATAGTAGATTTTTTTGCAATATCTAATAAACCTACAATGCCAAGATTAATATCTTTCTGATCTAATAAATGTTCAATAAACAAACTATTGTTCAGATTTGATGTTATGATCAATGAGTTGGGCTTCGTTAGAAATTCTGCAAAAACACTTGCTGCATTCCTCTCGTAAGATATATCCAAACTGCTATCCGGAGTTTCTACTATATAAAAAGATGGAGTTTTATAGAAGAATGTAAGAATACTCATTCTGAAGGAATGATCTACAAAGAATCTTTGAGACTCCGACATTTCTTCTTCGTAAAACCGTACTTTCCCATCAATAACTGGATAAAACCGTTTATTCACATCTCCAGCCTGCTTGATGTATGTTAATTCACAAGGCACACCTAAGAATTTTCCTGCGTATTGGGCAAAAATAGAGGAAAATTTATGAACATTAGCTGTTATGACATCTTCTATCTCATTTGAAATGGATTTCACTATATTATACTGCTCGTCTCGTTGTTTTTGATATGCCTCTTTTTGCTGTGTCAGACGATTTACTTCATCAAGAAAAGGTTGAATAGAATTTTGACTATTATCAGACATTGCATTCTCATACTCTAGTTCTCTGACTTTCTGCTGAATTATTCTTCTTTCCAATTCAATCTTTGTGAATTCCGAATCTAAACTAATTATTTGTTGTTCAATATTTTGTATTGTTTTCTTTTTGCTATTTATAGACTGATATAATGTTTTCCTCTGTATATTTATTTCATTAAAACGGTTTCTTAATATAGTGTCATCTTCTGTATTTTCATTAATTGGAGAATTACAAGCAAAACAACTATTTGAATTATTTGTTACTTTCTCAACCAATTCATCATTCGGCTGATTACACATCGGGCAAATGTGATTCAACTGAATATTCTTTATGAAAACATGATATGAGGGGTGCAGCGTCTCCCATATACGGTTATTTAGTTGCTCCTCAATTTGCTTTAATTGTTTATCAATGTCATTTGCAGATAAACTGATTTTATTTATTTCATTCTGCAATAGCGATATGTCTTGACTCTTAGAAGCACGTTCTTTTTGTACAGATGCCAATCTAGCATCCATTTCCTCAAGCCGTCCCTTCAAATTAATAAGAGCGAGAGCTGGATTTCCTTGGTTGGCTGTTGAGTGGGCAGTGGATATAGACGTATCCTTCATTTTGCTCAAAACCTTATTGATGGCTCTCATGTCTTCTGAGCTATGTCGAGACAAACTATCAAAATACTTTGCTTTTCTGATAGCTTCTTGTCGTTTCTTATCAAGATCTGGATCGTTAAAATATTTGTTGAATAGTTCGCTTTGTACATCCGGGAAAACATCACCATCATTCCAAAGGATGGTTTTGTGATCTTCTCCAAAAAAGAGTACTTCGTTTACAAAAAATATCAGATCATCAAATTCTAGATTTGTGTTATCCTTAATGATTCTTTCATATTTATAAGGTAACGTATTAATTTTTGCCATATCTGATAATTTTTCGTAGCTAAATTGATTTATTAAGGTACCGGGTAGTTCTGCACCATCTACCTTAAGCTGGGTCAAGGTTATAGAAGATAAGTCCCTTGTCAATTCAACTGTCACATTATTTAACTTCATGCTAATCGATACTGTAGGAGACGCATCTGTTGGAATGCTGTCATCCATACGATTGCTAAAATACTTTTGTGGAAACAATTGACGCTTTTCTATAATATTCCCTTGGTAAGTACGAGTATATCCAAAAGGCTTTTTATATAGTCCGAGAATAGCAAATCGAATAATATTAACAAAAGTGGTTTTTCCCATACCATTACCACCTAGTACTAGATTGACACCTTTAACAAAATCAAAGGTATAGTCCAGACCATTTGGATATAAAGTATAATTCTTGATGTTTATACTTAGCAATTCAGGTAGATATATTTGCCTACTCATTATTCAGTTATTTACTCAATTGTTAATACTATGTATATCAATACATTACACAATAAGGTTAGGGCGCAAATATATAACACGCCCAATTTAATAACAAAGATAAAATAAATTATCCAATATTTGATGTCATATTTGCTATTATTTAAAAATATAGCTATAGCTTTCAGGTTAAACTCTCTGTTGAATATTATTCTAACATTCATATATCAACATACAGCATATACCTTAATATACCTTACTTCAGATAGTGAGAATTTTCTTCTTGAAATATCTATAAACAGTAAATTTTCCGCCAATTTTACTCTCAATATTAGAATATCATGTCCTGTTTGGTTTTGGTCTTTAGTGTGTAAATTAGAGTGATAGTAATATAAATCTACTAACACACTCCATCAGCATATCATAACTCAAAATTAGGATGGTAAATATATGACAATTTAGATTCAAAAACACATTCATGTTGTGTTTATGGATTAAACAGAAAAAGCCAATGTCATAGACCTTAATTTTGGGAGAAATATGAAT
>DEPZ01000061.1 GCA_002359025.1 Erysipelotrichaceae bacterium UBA3379
ACAACACACTTCGGTGTGTTTTTTTCATGTCTTATATCATATATGATCAACCACAAAACCACATATATCTAAAACAATAATTATTCAAAAAAATATTTCTAGAAAAACTCTCTTTCCATCAATACAATTTCAATCCACGTCGCACATATGTCATTTTTTATCAAAAAAGACTTGCTTTTTATGTATAATTCATGTATTATATATGAGCAGTCAAGAAGAGATGTCTACGTAGCTCAGCTGGATAGAGCACACGCCTTCTAAGCGTGCGGTCAGGGGTTCGAATCCCTTCGTGGACGCCATTTGTCAACAACACACTTCGGTGTGTTTTTATTTTACAAAAAGAGTAGCAGTTTTACTTGCTACTCTTTTCAGTATACACGATATGATCAAAAGTATCATCTGTGTTTTCTAAATGCAAGGAAGCTACAGGCACAATTTCTTGACCATGACTATCTTCTTGAGATACTTCTATCATTGGTGACACTGCCAAAAATGAAGGTTCATCTAAAAAACCTAATACAATTTTTTCCATAATATAACCTCCTTTAGAGTACTTCCTTTTCTAAGTATATTATATCATAATTCTATAGTCTTCAAAAGAAAAACACCTCTTTACTAAAAAGAAGTGTCATCAATTGTTTTAAATTCACAACTCACATTTTTTTCATCAATAGTTACAACAGCATAGCTCGCTTGACTCCCGCCTCTAGGCAAAGATGTAGATCCTGGATTAATATAATAGAAATCGCCATCTTGTACAAACATTGGTATATGTGTATGCCCACACAAAAGAATTTGACATTGATGAGTTGTTAATAAGTCATTCATCGCAAGCTCTCGATTAAAATACCCCAAATATTGACCATGTGTAATTAAAATAGAATAACCTTCTACCTCTAAACGTGCTTCTTTTGGTAAATCTAATCCCCAATCATTATTTCCTTTTACACAGATATATCCATTTAATAGTTCAGGATATGGCACTTCGCTATCGCCACAATGAACATAATAATCCGCATGAGGTTCTTTATCTTTAACATAATTTAACATATAATCCATTCCATGATTATCTGACATGACTACTATTTTTTTCATAATATACACAACTTTCCTTTCTTACACTTTAAAAAGTCCTTATGTGCACATTATAACAAATTTATTTATATTTTTATATAATTATATGTTTGTATATTTGCTTTTTTCATTTCTACTTCCTCATCATTAATTTTAATCTT
Source organism: Erysipelotrichaceae bacterium UBA3379 (assembly GCA_002359025.1). Classification (GTDB taxonomy): domain Bacteria; phylum Bacillota_I; class Bacilli_A; order Erysipelotrichales; family Coprobacillaceae; genus UBA3379. Next base: position 1,236 of record DEPZ01000061.1, read on the forward strand.
CACCTCATCAACATCTTTTAAAGATGTTAATGATAAAACAATCAAATCTCTTAATTTAGGATCGATAGATTCGTTATCTAAAAGTATATATGAACCCAACTCTACAGTTAATAAACCTTTTTGTAAAGAAACATCAATCAATTCAATTTTAGAATCCACATAATGTAATATTGTCTTCACTTGTGCCCATAACGATTCATTTTCATCTATACGAATAGATGTAGGCACATAATAAGAAAATTGTTCGACTTCTTTTTGTTTAAAAACAGTAACAGGTAGCGTCTGATGAAGATTCACAGATGTTTCAATAAAATTATTCAAACCCAAATCTTTTGTAAGCATTAGATGATGTTGATTTCCTAAAACAATATTAACTGTTTCTACATCGTAATTATTCGTAATTACATAAGTTATACTTTCTAAAATATCTAAAATATTATTTTTATTATCATTTATTTCGTCAAAAACTATTTGCAATGTTTGATTATCCTTAATTATTTTTGAAATAGATAAATCTTCGTTTATGACTGGATATAATCCATACAATTGCATATCATTAGATTTCATAAATTCAATACAATTTCTTATATCTGTTTCCAAGTCCACTTGACTATGAAAATTAACTTTTACTGGTATTAAGTCATCATCACAATCTTTAAAGACAACTGTTTGTATATGCATATCATTAACCTTTTCAACTTTTAAACTACTCACTCCAGCAATCATCAAACAAGCGACAAACAAAGAACATATAATTATCTTTTTTTTCAATTCTATCACCTTATACAATATATGAAATAAAAAAAGAACTATGCCTATAGTTCTTTAGATATCAAGATATTGAACTTCTTCTTGTTTATAATCATAGAAACCTTCTGACGAAAATCTAAATTCATTAACATCTCCAGTTGTATAGATTTCTATCTTTCTTTGATGTTCTTTATTATTAAGATGGTGAACCTCTAGATAGGCCATCACCTCTCGACAAATAGAATGACTACTAGAAATATAAGCTTTTACATCAAACACATCTTGTATTTGATTTTGAACAATGGGATAATGCGTACACCCCAAAATAAGTGATTGAACTTTATCCTGATAAGGTAATAAATATTCCTGGAGTGTTTGATGGATTCCTTTTTTATATTCACCAGATTCGATTAATGGTACAAGTTTGGGTGTTTCTAATTCATAGACTTTCACTTTGTCATTATATTGGTGGATCAGTTCTCTATACTTATGTGATGTAATTGTCGCATGAGTTGCAATAATCAACACACTTTCATAGTTCTTCTTTAAAAAATCATAAACTGTAGAATGAATAACACCAACTATTTTCACTTGGGGAAATAATACTTGTAATTCATCTAACACATTAGCACTTGTTGTATTACAAGCTAAAACTATCATTTTTACATTTCGATCAATGAAATATTGACAAATATTTTTTGTATATTCTAATAACTGTTCCTTTGTTTTTTCTCCATAAGGACAATGTTTATTGTCTCCTATATAAATAATATCTTCATGAGGTAAGAATCTTTTCAGTTCAGATAAAACTGTAAGTCCTCCTACCCCTGAATCAAATAAACCTATTGGTCTTTTCATATATGTCTCCTAACTTTCTTGAGATTGATATTCTTCGAATGTCATATTGGACTCATACAAGGTTTTTGCTAGTGCTTCACCCACATATCTATAGATATGTGGATTATAGCTATTCCCTGTAATAGAGGCTTTATTTTTTGGATATCTTAATATAAATCCATATTCATAAGCATGTTGTTCTAACCATTTAGAAATATCAGTATTTTCAAACTCTTGATATGCAATTTCTGATTTGGTTACATCAATTGTTAACCCTAGCTGTCTTTCATCAAATCCTATTGGATTCTGTTCAAGATTTTGAGAAGATACATAAGCATCTTTCAATAAAAATCCACTATATTCTTTACTTAAATCTTGATACATTTTTAATAAAGCGTTATATGCTTCATTTTGTAAATACATTGCATATCTCACTCTAGGAATATCTTGTGTTAATAATAAGCCTTTAGGCTCATATTCACCTATATAATGATGATCATCAACTAAAGTTGATAATTCATAAGGATTATAAACAATAGACACATCACTATCTATAGGTGCAGTCATTAACTGTTTCAAAGATGTTTTTGTATATGCAGCAGTCAATTTATAAAAAGTCTCTTCTAAGTCTTCTATACGCTCAACACCTAAAGATTTTAAACGTAATACATATTCCTTTGTATCTTTTATATATGTATAATCACCCTCAGCATAGAGTGGTTGCATATCATTATATAAATTTAAATATATAAAATCAAAAGTACTTTCATTTAAAAAAGCTAATTCTAAAGAATTATCAATTAAATTCTTAGCATAATTCGTTGCCTTAGAATTATATAAATATGTCAATCTATCAGCAAGACTATTACCAACCTCTAATATTTCTTGTGTATTTGTATATCTTTTCGTATCTTTTAATGCATTATAATACTGATAATTTTGAAGATGAAAATCATCATATTCAATGTAATCAATAAATAAATCTATAGATATCTGATTATCAATCAGATAAGACTGCTCCTCTTTATCCAAGTATTTCTCAATCAAAACACGATTATCATTATTAATTCCATTAACACGATAAAATTTATCAAACTTTAAATTAACTACATAAAAAGAACAAACAAATAAAGCAATAATAACAGCAAACAGATGCCATGTCTTGAGTTTCATTACATCACCCTTTCGTTCTAAGTTATTATAATACATATATTCTTTTTTTTAAAGAAAAGAAATTGATTTCTATAAATCAATTTCCTTCATTCGTATAAGTTCCAACACTGCTTGAATACGTGACTCTACGCCTAACTTCTGTATAACATTGGAAATATGATTCCTAACAGTCTTTTCACTAATACATAATTTATCAGCAATATCTTTTGTAGATTGATTAGCAATCAAAAGTAAAAAGATTTCTTTTTCGCGATTTGTAAGTATTGAGTGCACATAACATTCCTCCCTACTTATCTTATGAATAAATAGAAATTATTGTGACTCTTGACGCAAAGTATCATATAATTCTTTTGCGACTTTTTCTGGTAAAAGGGTTTGCAGTTCTTCTAAAGAAGCTTCTTTCATTTTTTTTACACTTTTAAAATGATTGAGAAGCTGTTTCTTTCGCTTAGGTCCAATTCCCTCAACTTGATCTAACAATGAAGAAAACAAAGATTTTGAACGAACATTTTTATGAAAGCTAATTGCATATCTATGGACTTCATCTTGCATACGTGTTAACAAGAAAAACAATTCACTCTTAGGATGAATAGATATGGCTTTACCCTCACTGTCTAACAACATCGCTGTAGAGTGTTTATCATCTTTTGCTAGTCCACATATTGTAATCGGCATATTTAAGCTTTCAATAACTTCTTTTGCGACATGAATTTGTCCTAACCCACCATCAACAATAATCATATCAGGAGGTGTTAATCCCTCCATCAATATACGATAATAGCGTCTATAAATAACTTCTCGCATACTTGCATAATCATCAGGACCTTCAACCGTCTTAATTTTATACTTACGATAATCCTTTTTAGATGGAACACCATCTTTAAAACAAACCATCCCTGCAACAGCATATGCTCCTTGAATATTCGAGTTATCAAATAATTCAATAACATGTGGAGTTGGAATATTTAAAAGTTCTCCCAATTGTTTCATAGCTCCAATTGTTGCTGCTTCATTTTTTTGAATAAGTTCAAACTTCTTTTGTAAAGACTCTTTTGCATTTTCTATTGCCATTTGAACTAGAGAATATTTATTTCCTCTTTGCGGTTTAATAAACTTACAATCAAAGACTTCCTTTAATAATTTATCATCAACATCTTGAGGCAACAATATTTCTTTAGGCAAGGTATTGCTTTGATAAAATGTGACAATGAACTGCTGTAAATCTTCTTGTACATCTTCTCCAATAGGTACTAGATTTAAATCCCTAGATAACAATTTTCCATTACGCATAAAAAACAATTGAATACTCAAATACCCCTTATCAACATAGTATCCTAATATGTCACGATCTGTATTGTCATTAAACTGTACATGTTGTTTTGCTGTAACATATTGTATATGTGAAATCAAATCTCTATATTCTTTTGCCTGTTCAAAATTTAACTCCTCACTTGCCTGAAGCATCTTTGCCGTTAACTCATTCACTTTATCCTTGATATCACCATTTAATAATTTAGTGATTTCTTTTTTAATTCTTGTATATTCATTTAAATCGACTTCTTGAATACATGGAGCCAAACATTGATTTAATGAATAATAGAGACACGGCTTTTTAGGAATATGATTACATTTACGTAAAGGATAAAGTCTATTTAATAATTTAAATGTTTCTCTTGCTGCAGTAGCATCTGGAAATGGTCCAAAATGTTTTGCTTTTTTATCAGCAGCATTTCTAACAATCTTTAAACGTGGATGCAATTCCTGAGTCATTTGAATATATGGGTAATAGCTATTATCCATAAACATAATATTGTATTTTGGTGCATAATCTTTAATTAAATTAATTTCCAACAACAATGCCTCTTTTTCGCTATCAGTCACAATATATTCAAAATCAACAATCTCACTTACAAGTTTTGTTGTTTTATAATTATGAACACCAACAAAATAAGAATGTACACGATTTCTTAATTTCTTTGCTTTTCCAACATAAATCACTGTACCCTCTTTATCCTTCATTAAATAACATCCAGGTGTAGACGGTAATAAAGAGAGCTTATCTCTAATTAAATCGTTCATTATTCAAAATACACCAACGTCGCACCTAATCCACCTTCATTAGGTCCACCATCACGATAAGAAACAACATGCTTATTCTTTTCTAACATCTTGCGTACTCCTTTTCTCAAGACACCTGTTCCCATACCATGCACAATACGTACATGAGGATATCCAAGTACCAATGCATCATCTAAAAATTTATCAACCATAGCCATAGCTTCTTCATATCTTTTACCAATAATATTAATTTCATAAGATCCTGTCTTTTTTACATTAGCTTTCTTCATAGAAGTCTTTTTCACTTTTTGTGGTTTTGATGGTCCATGCATAAAGCTAACTTCATCTTCATGAACTTTGATATTAAGTCCTGATAAAGACACCATTACCATATGATTCTTTAAGATTTCTACAATATCTCCTTCTCTATTCATTTTTATAAGCTTTACATGATCACCAACTTTTAATACATGATCTTGTTTAATAATTTCTTCTTTTTCTACATATCTCAAATCATCTAAATCTCGTTTAGCTTGTAAAACAATATGCGGCTTCATAGAAGTTGCACTCATTGATTCTACCACTTTATCAATTTTTTCTTTAGCTTCTTGAATTAATTGATTACTTTGTTCATGTGCTTCTTTTATGATTTTATCTTTTTGTTGATTGATTTGATGAATTTGATGTTGATATTGTTTGTGTTGTTTTCGAGTTTCTAATATTATTTGATCTAATTCTTCTTGTTTTTGGTCTAAAAGATCTTTTTGTTTTTGCAGTTCTTCTAAAAGTTTTTCATGTTCACTCATAGAAGATTCTTTTATTGCTTTTGCCTGTTCAATAATCTCATCAGACATACCTAGCATTTTTGCAATTTCAATTGCATAAGATTGTCCTACACTCTCTAATTTCAATTTATATGTAGGTCGCATTGTTTCCAAATCAAAAGAGACTGAAGCTAACAAGATATCATTTCTTTCACTCGCAAATGTTTTTAATTTACCATAGTGCGTAGAAACCATAATATTACACCCAATATCTAAAAACTTATTTAATACAGCTTCTGCAATACTTTCACCTTCTTGAGGATCAGTACCAGAGCCAATTTCATCAATAAGAACTAACGAAGAAGAACTCGCATGTTCTAATATATAAATGATTTTTTTCATATGACTTGAAAATGTAGATAGAGATTGTTCAATAGATTGTTCATCTCCTAAGTCTACATAGATCTCATCAAACATTGGAATAACAGCCTTTACACATGGTATTGGTATAGCAGATAAAGCCATTAGCGAAAGTAGTCCTGTAGTTTTCATTGTAACAGTCTTACCACCTGTATTACTTCCTGTAATCAATACCATCTTATGATTTTGAAAAGCAATGTCATTAGGTATCACTTTTTCTTCATCAATCAACGGATGTCTTGCTTCTTTTAAAACAAGTTCTCCTCCTTCACAAGTCAAAGTTGGTATGCAACAATTATGTATCACACCATATTGCCCTCTAGCAAAAATAAAATCTAATTCTTCTAATATCTGCAAATTGAAAAAGAAATGATAATAATTTTCCTTCACTTTAGCAGATAATTCAAATAATATTCTTTCGATTTCAGCTTTTTCTTCAACATGTAAATCATTTAACTGATTATTCATAAGGACAACTGATTCTGGTTCAATATATGTCGTTTGACCTGTTGCACTTTGAGCATGAACCAATCCATTAAAATGACCTTTATATCCTGTTTTTACAGGTAGTACGAGTCTATCATTTTTCGTAGTCATTTGATCAATAGACAAATAATCTTTCGCATCTTTAACATACGATTCCATTTTATGACGAATCTGTAATTGCATAGAACGTATACGTTTACGAATACCACTCAATGTTGAACTGGCACCATCGCTAATTGTTCCATCAGGTAAAACACATCTTTGAATATCATCATGTAAAGATTTATTTTCTACAAGTCCACTTGCTAATTCATTTAATACATCTACAGCCAATTCACTATCACATATATAATGACGAACACTAGAAACGCATTCCAGATGACTCATGACCATTAACAACTCTTCTGGTAATAACATACCATCACGATTAGCTTTTTTTAAAGACATTGATAAATCACTAAGTCCACCCAATGGAACTCTTCCTTGGGCTTGGATGAGTTTCATTGCTTCATCAACTTTTATAAACTCTTCTTCTAACTCTTCTTGATCACGAATGATTTGAAAAGAGTCTACTTTATTTTTTCCTAAAGTAGACGCACAAAATCCCTTAATTTGATTTTGTATTTCATTCATTTCTAATAATTCATATAATGTTTTCATTATTTATCACTCACCTTAATATTTGATAAGATATCTTGAATATCTTGCTTTGTATAATTTTGATTATTCAACAAATCTTGTATTGTTTGTTTTTGCTCATCCGTTAATGTAATATTTTCATTATCTAATTGTTGAAAAACATTTTCCTCTAGAATTGTTTGTAATTGTGATTCATCTATTATACCAAGATCCTTAGCCATCAATACAAGTTTTGTCATATTTTCCAATGAAGTCAATTCCTCTTGATGGAAAGATTGAGCGAAACTCATCATTTCATTTGAAACATTAGGAACAAGCTTTACAACGTGACTCACTATATGCGATTCATTTACCATCTGTACACCATTAGACATCAATGGAATAACACCAAAGACGATAACGACATAACTTATAATTAAAGCCTCAAACCCACTGATAACAGCTCCTAAAAGACTATCACTAAATGCCGTCAAAGAAAAACTATGTGTTATCTTCTTTAATAATGGTTTGATAGCCATCCCTATAAGATTTTTAATGATTGTCAATACAATCATTAAAATGATAAAAATAATCAATTGATTAATAACTTTTCCAATTGCTTCCACAATCATATCCTGTGTATCATATTGATATATTTTAATAAGGGATGCGACTGGTTTCGTTAAAAGATATGATAGTACAAATACCAAAATAACACCTATCAAATCATATAATCTCACTATAAAACCCTTTATATATCCAAAAAACATCATAACTATAACAAAGAGGACAAAAATAATATCGATTATTGTAAAATTCATCTAAAAACCCTCCTTAAAGACTCATGATATTATAACATTGAAAATTTATTCTGTCAAAACTCATAAAAATATGTTAAAATAGTAAAGAGGTGATTATCGTGGAACCAATTCGTTTGAAAGTTGAAGAAACAATGTTGGAGAAAATGAAAAAATATTATGATAGCCAAATGGTTCCAGTTGATGCCACAGACCTTATATTTAAAGCGCATGCAATCGGTTGTGATATTATTGCGAGAGTAGATGGAACAATAGAGTTTAATGGTCAAAACGCTTTACAAGAAGCGAAGCATTGGTCAAAAAAACTTGAAAAAAAGTTTGAAAATATAACAGCTATTTCTGATGATATCTTCCCTTATCATCATATTGGTTGTGCTGAAACAGGTTCAAGTGATTATTTAGGACCGATATGTGTTGTTTCATGTTATATAACACCTGAAAACATTGAATTGTTAAAGGAGTTACATATTGAGGACATTTCTTCTTTATCAAATCAAGATATTGTTAATTGTGCAAAACTTATCAAAGATAAACTTGTTTATAGTTTACTTATTTTAGATAATTCACATTACAACAAAATGATAAAAGAAGGATTAAATCAAGCCAATATCAAAGCAAAACTATATAATCAAGCAACTGTCAACGTCATGCAAAAAGTCAAACAAAATGTAAAGGTAAAAGTGATCAATCAATTTGTTTCTCCAAAAACATATTTTAATTATTTAAAAAATGAAGTTATTGTTGTTAAAGATTTAATGTTTGAAACAAGTGCTGAAGAAAAATATATGGCACTTCTTGCAGCTGAAATTCTTTCACGTTACGCCTATCTACAATATTTTGCCAACATGACAAAAAGCTTAAAAATGAATTTATGTCGTGGAACAAGTTCAACTGTAGATACCATAGCAGCAAAAATCGCATTAAAATATGGCGAAAAAATGTTGACAAAAGTTGCAAAATTAAATTTTACAAACACAAAAAGAGTCAAAGCTCTTATTGAAAAATAGCACCCCAAGGTGCTATTTTTTTACTTTATAAAAATATCAAAAGGTTGCATTTTTGTATACTTTACACCAGCCGCATCTAACATACGTTTCGCAGCTTTATCACTTGGCGTATCATTATACTTATCATCTTCATAAATAATTTCCTTAATCCCACTTTGAATAATTGCTTTTACACATTCATGACACGGAAATAATGAAACATAAATGCGACATTCATGAAGTTTTTGAATACTATTCAAAATAGCATTTAATTCAGCATGAACGACATAAGGATATTTTGTATCATACATATCCCCTTCACGAACATCCCAAGGAAATTGATTATCTTCACATCCCCAAGGTAAGCCGTTATATCCAACTCCAACTATTTTATTTTCTGGCGTAACAATGCATGCACCTACTTGTGTATTAGGATCTTTAGAACGATAGGCCGAAAGTTTTGCAACCCCCATAAAATATTGATCCCAACTAATAACTTTAGACATAACTAGTCCTCCATTTCTTGTCTCAATTCATTTATTTTTTCTTGAAAGAAATCAGGTAATTCACTTTCAAAATACATTTCTTCACCTGTGCGAGGATGAACAAATCCTAACACTTTTGCATGTAGATATTGTCCATGTGTTGTATCATCCCTTCTCAACCCATATTGAGGGTCACCATAAACAGGATGCCCGATATATTGCATATGTACACGAATTTGATGTGTACGTCCTGTCTCAAGACGACATTCAACCAAACACATATCTCTATATCTTTCTATAACTTTAAAATTTGTTATTGCTTCTTTTGCATTTTTATCAGTGCATGTCATTTTTTGACGATCTTTAGGGTCCCTTCCTATTGGCGCTTCGATTCTGCCATATTCATGAGGAATGAGTCCATGTACCAATGCGTAATATCTTCTAGTAACTGTATGTTCTTGTAATTGCTCACTTAAACTTTTATGTGCCATATCATTTTTAGCAACCATCAAAAGACCGCTTGTTTCCTTATCAATACGATGAACAATACCCGGTCTCATAACGCCATTAATTCCAGATAAATCATGACAATGATACAAAAGCGCATTGACCAATGTTCCACTATAAATACCTGCAGAAGGATGAACAATCATCCCAGTTGGCTTATTTACAACAATAACATCCTGATCTTCATAGACAATATCTAATGGGATATCTTCTGGTAAAACATTTGTATTTTCTGGTTCAGGAATATGAACCTCTATTATGTCTCCCACTTCTAATTTATAACTTGCTTTAACAATTTTCCCTAAAACACTAACATGTCCATTTTGAATAAACTGTTGAATTTGTGTTCTAGAATATCCATCCATTGCTTTTGATAATACTTTATCAATTCTTTTTCCAATATATTCTTCTAAACACTCGATTTTGATATCTTCCATGCTTTATACTCCTCTACACCTAATTCTAAGATGACTAGTAACATTCCTACTGTAATTGCTATATCAGCAACATTGAATATAGGAAAATTATATCCAAAAATAATAAAATCAATAAAATCTCTTACATAACCCAAAACAATACGATCAATTAAATTTCCAAGCATACCTGAAAATACAAGGACCAAACCAAATCTTGTTAGTTTTTGATATGGCGCTGATTGTACAAAGAAATAAATGATACAAACCATTGCTATTAAAGCAGCAATAAAAAACAGATTTAATCTTCCTTGCAATATTCCCCATGCAGCTCCATAATTATGGGTATATGTAAAATAGAAAAAGTTATCTATAATAGAATAACTATCACCCAACTGCAATGTGTGATTCACAATTACTTTTGTAATCTGATCCCCTCCAACAATAATTAATATTGTTATAACGTATAAAACCATATATTTAACTGTAATACCTAATTTTTTCATTTTCATCACCTCCCCCATTATAACAAAACTATCTCTGTAACGCTACATAAAATAAAAAAAAGAAACCAGATAGGTTTCTAACAATACTCTAGTATTTGATATTTTTTTCTCATCATTTTCAATAAAGCCTGTTTATTAATTTTCTCTATGCATTGACCATACTGGTCATAGATTCTAAAATCTGTTGATAAATTTGCTTTTCCTTCATCATTATATATTAAAATTTCAATATTCCCCCACATCATTGTAAAATATTCTCCTCTATCTTGAATACTTTTATTATAATATGTTTTCACTTTATAATAGTTTTTCATAGAATAATCATCAAAAACACTTCTTGCCCTCTTCCAATCCCTTAAACATTGTTCATATAAAATAATCTCATTATATGTCATATATTATCACCTCATGTATATCCTAACATCTTTCTTTGTCAAAATATGTAGGAGTATGACAATGTTTATATTTTTTCATCGACAATTTTCTACTATAAAATATAAAAGAATATCGCTAAATAGTGAAGAAATGAACCAATCATTACAAAAATATGAAACAATTCATGAAAGCCAAATCTCTTAGAAATATTTGGTTTTTTAAACAAATAGATAACTGCACCAATAGAATAAGCAATACCACCTAAAGCAATAAGCAAGAAACATCCAGATGGTAATCCTGTAAATGATTGAAAATCAAACACAACTGCCCATCCTAAAATTAAATAAATGAGTGTTGTAACAATTCTAGGCGCATTTAACCAACATATTTTTAAAACAATTCCACTAATAGCTATTGTCCATAAAATACCTAGAAAATAATACGAATGTGGTGCCTCCATACAATATAAGACTACCGGTGTATATGTTCCAACAATCAAAACATAAATCATTGAATGATCTAATTTTCGCAAAATAGATTGTACCTTTTGGCTACCCTTCACATAATGATAAATTGTACTAGCACTATATAAAGCAATTAAAGATATACCAAAAATAAAAGTCCCTAAAAATATCGATGCACTTGCATCCTTATAAATTCCACCCATAACAATAAAAATCAAACCCACAACTGATAAGCACGCTCCAATAAAATGTGTTTCACTACTTAACGGATCTTTTGCCTGTTTAAATAACTTACTCATAATTATCAACTCCTTTATATATAGTATTAATTACTACTTTATACGTTTATTATATAGCTTTTATTTATGATGTCAACTATGTATTGTCATTTCACATATTTTCATGTATTATATTCATAGAGGTGTTATATATGAATAATAATGATTTTATAGATTTATTAAATACAATAGAAAATATTAGTGATTTACATAGTGAAGATATTCCTTCAATAGATTTATACATGGATCAAATCATGACATTGTTTGATGTTAACCTTGCTAACAACAAAAGATATCCTGATGACAAATTACTTACAAAAACAATGATTAACAACTATTCTAAAGAAGGTTTACTAAAACCCATTAAAGGTAAAAAATATTCCAAAGACCATATATTATCTATGTTATTAATCTATTCATTAAAAAATACTATATCTATTCAAGAAATAAAAAAAGTCTTACAGCCTTATCATGATGAAGTCGATAAAATAGAACCAATTTATGACCAATTTTTAAAAATAAAAAAAGACTTATCAAAACAAGTCTTAGAATCTACCAAAAATATGCTAGAACAACATCACCTTGATTTACAAAATCAAGATCATTTAACACTATTATTATTACTTCTATGTTCATTAAGCAACCAGTATAAAACAATCGTCGAAAAAATACTTGATACTGCTTATACAGAAAAAAGCTAGAAATTTCTAGCTTTTTTTACATTAAAAATACAATCGCAATAAAATGACAAATACTTGCAGCATTAATAAACAAATGCCAAATAAAATGGAAATATCTTTTATGTTTAGAATAAAAGAATACGCCCACTGAATACATTACACCACCTAAAACAATAAAAAACATAAACCAAAACGATGCATGTGCAATCAATGCTGGTATAAAAAATACTGCAGCCCATCCCATAACCATATAGATAGTAATTGATAAAACAGGATAAGATTTTTTCGCAATAGATTTCATTAATATTCCTGCAAGGACAGCTCCCCATTCTAAGACAAGAATCAAGATTCTTACCCATCCATCAACAACACATAAAGCAACTGGTGTGTAACTTCCAGCAATTGCCAAATATATACAAATATGATCTAATCTACGAAAGACATATTTTTGCGTTGATTCAAAAGCCATACTATGATATATGGCAGAAATCAAAAACATTAAAAACAAACAGATAATATAAATAGATACACCTACAGCTCTTACAGTACCACCCTTCACATACGAAAATACTGCTGCAAATGGCAAAGCAAACAAACAAAGTAAAGCCATAACTCCATGCGTAATGACATTACCAACTTCTTCGCCAAATGTAAGTTTAATCATATCTTTCATTGTTTTTTCACTCATAAAAACACCCCTATTTCATAATTCCTAACTGTTTTAATAAAAATTGACCATTTGTAGATTTCGCAGGACCATCTTTGATAAGATAGTCAAAATATATGTGATTATCTTTATAATATTCTTCAAAATGATAATTATGATATTTAAAATTTTCTATATGACACAATTCGAAATCATGAGTTGATAAAAATGTATAATTATATGGTAACGATAATCTTTCTAAAGTTGCTTTAGCGCCCGCAATTCTATCTAAAGAATTCGTCCCTTTAAAGATTTCATCTATCAAGCAAATCATTGGCAGTCCTTTTTGACTATAATCTATCATTTGCTTAATTCTTAATAATTCACCATAAAAAGTCGAAACACCTTCTTCAACATTATCTTTTACACGCATTGATGTTAATATATACATATAAGAACAATGCATCTGACTTGCAAATACAAATCCCCCGGCATAAGCAAGAATCAAATTTAATCCAATCGTACGCATAAAAGTTGTTTTTCCTGACATATTTGAACCAGTGATAATATTGGTATGTGATTGAATATGAAAATCATTACCTATAACCTTATCTTGACGTATCAATGGATGTCGTAAATCTTCAAAACTTAAAGTCATTTCTTGATGTATTTCAGGTAATGTTACATCAAAACCATCAACCCCTACAACAGCTAAACTCATTAATACTTCCAATTTGGCCAGTTCATCAAACCAAATCATAAAATCTTTTTGATATTTTTGATGCCAAGATATATATTCATTTCTTAAAAAAATATCATATAGACAAAAACCATTTAATAATACATATGCAAAAATATTATATCTGTTAGAAACTTTTGAAGAAATTCTTGATAATTCTTTTATTCCTTCTAAAACATTTGATTGTTCAAAAAGCTTAAACTTGATTTCATGAATATACTCATCGCTAAAATCAGTCTGATATATTAATTGAAAAATCTGTTGATATTTTTGAATTGATTTATTCATCTTTAATATAGGATCAAATAAACTTTGATGTTGCTTTAAAAAAAATATCGATAAAATAATTTGTGATACAAATCCTATTTCTAAAATCAAATAAGAATAAGGTTGAAATATTGAAAAACAACATAAGACTACTGAAATCAACGTCATAATAGGTAAAACAAATAAAAACTTTGTTAGTTTTCCAACTCCTAAATCTCTTTGTATATCATTTAAAAAATCTTGACTTTGATATCTCATCATATATCCATAAGTTTGCATAGAATAAAAAAAATCTCTATGTTCAACAAGCCCCAATAAAGCTTGTTGTCTTTTTTTGAAATCATCTTGTAGACATCCTTTCTTTAAGACTTCTGCAAGTTTATTTTTACCTTTATTCGTAAATGTAACATTCAAAAACTGAAATAAAGAACAATTACCAAAAACATCTAAGTCCTGAGATAAAGTATCACCATCAAGATATTCATCACCAGAACAAGAAAAAGTTTTCCATTGATGTTGAACACGTAAATCATGCTCAAGATATACTTGACTTTGAGAAGCATAATATTCTATTTTTTTATATACCTTTTTATGTATATGAATAAGATATAAGAAAAAAACAAATAAAAGACAAGATAAAATATAGAGCCTATAAACACCTTGAAAGTATCCATATAATAATGATCCAATCATTAAAACCATCAGTAAAAAACGTATAAAAGCAATAATATTAGATTGGTTTTTATAATTTTTCGTCTGAGCCAAACTACTTTGATATAATTCTTGAAAGTTATTTTTTTCCATAAAATTTACTCCTTTGCATGTTATTATAGCACAAATCAAACCTATGAGTATAAACGATACAAAAATATTTTATTATTATTTCATAAATTTATCATGAACAAAATAAAAAGGTATGACACGACATACCTTAAAACATAAAATATAATAAAACAATAATACCTAGTATGATTCTATACCAACCAAAAACTTTAAAATCATGCTTTTTAATATAACTCATTAAGAATTTTATAACAATGACTGAAACAATGAATGCAACAACCATACCTACAATTAATATCACAAGTTCTTGAGCAGTAAAAACAAGACCAAACTTAACAAGCTTTAATAAGGATGCTCCTAGCATAACTGGAATAGCCAAAAAGAAAGTAAATTCTGCTGCTACAGTTCTAGAAACCCCTAATAATAATGCTCCTACAATTGTTGCTCCAGAACGTGATGTACCAGGGAAAATTGCAGCAATTAATTGAAACACACCAATCAATAAAGCAGTTTGGAATGTTATTTCTTCAAAACTATTAATACGTGGTCTTTGTGATTTATTTTTATTTTCAATAACAATAAACGCAATCCCAAAAACAATTAATGCAATAGAAACAGTTTGATAATTATAAAACAAAGCTTCTAATTGTTCATCGAATAACAAACCAACAATCGCTGCAGGCACACAAGCAATTAATATTTTAACCCATAACATCATCTTATCCATTTTGACATATGATAATATACCATGTGTTGCCATTGGATGACGATTACGTTTTTTCCCAAATGGGAAAAAGACTTTCCAAAAAATCAATACAACAGCTAATATAGCCCCTAATTGAATAACAACCTGAAACATACTGTAAAACTCTTTACTAACGTCCAGTTTAATAAATTCATCTAAAAGTATCATATGGCCTGTACTACTAATCGGTAACCATTCTGTTATACCTTCAACAATACCAAATAAGACAGCTTTTAGAATTTCTATCATATTTAAAGTATTCATAAAATCCTCCTTATGATTTATATACCTTATAACTATATAATAAATTCATTAATTTGTATAGCTTTTCTAAAGAAAAAGAACATGAAAATTCATTTCATGCTCTTTTATTTTATAACATTTCATAACCATATGAATTAACAACAGCGTCTAGTTTTACACCATTTTTACAATCTTCACAATCATTAGGATCAGATAATCTAAAGTTTGGAAGATCTTCATGTGTAAACACTCCGTGTACTGGATATCCATCTACCTCTTCTATATTAGCAAATATAACAGATAATCCAGTAACCTTACCACCATATGCTAAAATTGTTCCTATAGCTTTAGAAATTGTATGTCCACTCATTGCAGAAGCCAATACCACCAAAACATTTCTTCCTTTAATCATAGGTTTAATATTGTTTCTAACAACCATTTGTCCTGTATTATCAAATTCAGGAGTTACGACATAGA
>DEPZ01000079.1:0-154 GCA_002359025.1 Erysipelotrichaceae bacterium UBA3379
AAATCCAGACTCTGCATTACCTGTAATTGTGATTTCATATCCTTGAACTGGTTCTTCTTCAACTGTATAGACAATTTCATGTCCATCCCTACTGTCATATTGAGGAAGATCTTCAAAGACATGCTTCCATTCATTGTCTTCATTTAATGTTACA
>DEPZ01000079.1:233-1218 GCA_002359025.1 Erysipelotrichaceae bacterium UBA3379
CCTATCCATCTCTTTTCTACTGGTATAGAAATCTTGGCAGTATTGGTATTTGTAACGACATATCCATCTCTGACATCACCTGTAATTTTCAAATATATTGCATCATAAGAATATTCTGACGAATTTGATGGCTTAATGATTTTGGTTAGTATTCTGTTCTGTTCATCATAGTTCCATTCCTTGTTTTTTGTACTAAATGATGAATCAAAGATTACACCTTCTGCAAGCTTGACTATAACTTTCATTTTCTTTGGAATATAGACACCCAAAGAACTTGAATTACTATAAATTGTATTCTTATATCCCCATTGAGCATAAACAACATCCAGTTCATCGGGATTGGATGATGTATGTGTAGGATTACCTTCTCTTATTCGACTTTCAGTAAAAGAACGACCATTTCCTCTTGTTTCATATTTAAAGCTTGCTTTACTAGTAATTGTAAGAGATCTATCACCTATCTCACTAGATTCACTGTCATATAGCTTTGCAGTAAGAGTTATCTGACTATCTGGTGGTGTCGTATAATTCTTCGTTTTAAAAATAAATGGTAGATTGACAAACGTACCACCTTTTAAATCCTTGTACTCATATCGAATATAGTAAAGATCCTGATCAGAAGTCACCTGGGGCGTCTTTAAAAGACTGCTTCCACTAGAAACATTCAATCCTTTATTGCTGTTATATGATGTATCCAAATATTCTTTAGGAATTGAAACAATCATATATGCACCATTTAGGAATGTATCATTTCCTGACAATTCCACACCAGCATATACACTGACTACAGAACCTGTTAAAAAATCAGTCTTATCATCATCGATATATAATTTTGTAATGATCTTATCCCTGCTGATGTCACTTGAAGGATTGACTTCTGTATCTGTCTCCTTGTTGGATGGCACCGAGTTATCTAGAATGCTTGTATTGTCACTAGCAAATGCAAACTGGCTTGTACCCATATTGATCATCAGTATCAATACTA
>DEPZ01000079.1:1316-9449 GCA_002359025.1 Erysipelotrichaceae bacterium UBA3379
AAGATAAATAATGTCTTGAAAATCCATAAATCAAACTATGAAAGAATAAAATTGTTCCTGCCTCCCTTTCACTGCTCATTCATAAATGTTTTATGCCATCAGTATACACATCAACAACATGTGTCCAATCTGACAATTGTGATAATTGATATAATAGCTCTTTTATCAAATATCCTGAGATTTTTTTAAAATTGCATTAAAACCCGCTATAACAAAAGTCATCAATCCACAGAATATAAATGTAAATCCGATAGGCAACAAAAAGAAATTCTCATGGATCATCCCATTCACATCAATATATTCTACAGTTATCACCTTTAATAGAAAGCAGACAAAACCTAGTATTAATAATAAAGTTCCAACGCCCAATATAACCATATGTAATTGTGTTCTTCTGATATCACTTGCATCTTGCATTGACTTCTCAGTCATATTATTCATTGCATCCGATCCTAATAGCAATTCATCCAATGTAACAGAATATAATTGAGATATACGAATAATCAATGATATGTCAGGCAAGTTTTTGTTATTTTCCCAGTTGGAAATAGCCTGTCTTGAAACTTGCAGTTCCTTTGCCATATCTTCCTGTGTCAAATGATTTTCCTTTTTTATCTTCTTTATCTGTTTTCCAAAATCCATATTTATCCTATCCTCCCATTGCAACCACATCATATACCAATAAAATTATAATTTATAGCAAGGATATCTTGCTCTTATAAATTATTTAGCGAGTATAAGTTTCTTTTCATGCTCTAACACTTATAAATTCTTTATACAAAAAAAGCTAGCGTTGCTAGCTTATAAAAAGAATCAATAATATTGATATAAGATTATTAATAACATGTGTTGTTATAGGGACAAATATGTTATTACTTTTTTCATATAAATAGGATAATGGTAAAGCCATAAAAAAGTATGAGAAGACTTGTAGCCATTCAGCCATATTACCTGCAAATATTGCCATCATAATATGCACAAATGCAAAGACAAAAGCTGTTAATAAATGAGCTAATACTCTATTATATTCATATAGCCATCCAAAGACAATTCCTCTAAATACAAACTCTTCTAATATAGGTGCCAATACAACTGTTGTTATAATCATCAATATAGGCTTAGACTGTGTCATCATATTGATCATATTTTGATTTTGACTCACTGATGTTTCACCTAAAGCAACTGTAATCAATCCACCAATCATACCTAACCCATATATAGCAAGAGGACCTATTAAACACCCATATAAAAGATGTGACTTGATATTCTTAAAATAATCTTTCCATTGTTCAACTATCATATCCTTTAAAATAAAGAATACAATAACCAACATAGCTAAATCCATAACAAAATTCAAATAAGCATTTGCAGTTAAATAGTCTAACTGTATTGGAAAATGCATTAAAACAAACTTTAACAAGGCACTTAATATTAATGAGCCACAATACATATAGAGAGGAAGAATAATCAAAACAAACATAATTTTTGTTTGTTTTGATATTCTTCTTGTAAACGTACTATTCATAACTTTCTTCCTTTACATGATCATAACGATAGTATGCAATTTCTTCAAAGAATATTGCAAGTGATAATTGATATTTAGGCAAGAATACATAAATTGCAAACAATGCTCCTGCTCCAATAGCAATTAAGTTCCCTACAATTGGTATAAATTGAAGGAGTGATGATAACATTCCAACAATAAATGCTTGTAAAATAAACCAACCAAAATAAGATAATTGCAATTTAATTAAATCTAGAACATGTCCTTTAATAAAACCAAATGATTCTTTGATTGCTGTCCATCCATACATTTGATATCTTTCTAATAAATATGGTGCTGCAAATAAATATGCTTGAATAATAAATACCACAACTGCAATAACAATAATAACAAGCAATACATATAATACAAATATTGAAAACAAATTCGTAGCACTTGATAAGATAGCATTCGTTAAATTCATAGAACCACTCAATCCAGGTAGAATACCACCAAAGACTGTTCCAAAGAAAATGACACTTATAATGATAAACAATAAAGCCAATATTATTCCTATCGCATAAACAATCAATGCACTCAAGAAATATGTAGAAAACAATTCTTTAAATCTTGTCAATCCTACCCATCCATCTTCATCTTTTAATGCGATTTCATTATGACGAACAACTTTCAAACTTGATACAATATATCCATGAGACACTGAAATAAAAATAATACCTACAGCAATAGATATAAGTTTTACGAATATATTTCCTTCAGATGGAAATATATTTTTTACTAATTCCAATAACATGAGAATTAAAAATATTCTTCTTAATTTTTGTTGACTACCAGGCAACAAATCTTGTGCCCTTTGTTTTATACTTTTTATATTCATATATTACACTCCTTTGTTGGTATTCATTATACCATACTCATTACCTAATGTCTAAACTTGTCTTTACAGCCTGATTCACTTCTTCCATAACATCACTTGTTAAAACACCAAGTCTTTCATCTATTCTTTTTTTATCAATAGTACGAATTTGTTCTAATAAAATCATTGACTTCTTTTCTAAAAATTCCACTTCAATGACAACATGTGTCGGTAAATGATTTTTTGTCATTCTTGATGATATAGGTGCAACAATAACTGTTGTTGAATATCTGTTTCCTTTATTATTTTGTAAAATCAGTACAGGTCTATATCCCCCTTGTTCACTTCCCACAACTGGCGATAAATCAGCATAATAAACCTCTCCCCTATTCATATAGCTTCCTCCTTATTAGTACACTATATGAATAGTCAGTTCTATTTATGCAGTGAGTTCAAAAGAGAATTGATGAAATCAATGATACGCTTTGTACTTTTCCCATCTTGATAATCAAAAAAGATATCTTTGTTTGTTTCTATAACTTCTTTATCAAAACAAACTGTTTTGATGACTTCTTGTATATCTTCTACACTTTTACAAATCGGATAATGTAAATCATTGATATCCACAAATACACCTAAATCATTACAATAATCCTTATAATCAGGAACATATAAAAGAATTGGTTTTTGTAATATCATATAATCAAATATAATTGATGAATAATCAGAGATTAAGTAATCACTTATACAAAACAATTCATGTGTATCTTCATGATTCATACATATAACTCTTGGATCACTATCTAAATGATGTTCACACATGAGAGGATGAAATTTATAAATAACCATATAATCTTCATCTAACCCACCTAATAATGTCTTTACATCAAAATCAATAGCTTCAAAACCTTTATAAATATTACCTCTAAATGTTGGAGCATAGAGTATGATTTTCTTATTTTTTAATTCTGGATATTTTTCATACATCTTCTCTTTTGTAGACATGATCCAATGAGAATCAAACAAATGATCGGTTCTTGGTAATCCATATGGAAGTACAGATTGTCTATCTACACCAAAAGCCTGACTATATGCATCTTGCCAATATGTAGATGTTGCAAGTACATAATCATAATTTTGAATAGGATATTTTCTTTCTATCACATTTCCAAACTTCTTAATTGCTCCACATGCATGCCAGACTTGTATAACTTTGACATTCTTTGATTTAAAATGTGAAACCACATAATTATTGTCATGTAATAAAATAACTTTTGATGTTCTTACATAATATAATTGTTTCATACAATTTATAAAATACAAAAATTGTCCCCATAGATTTTTTTTATACTTTATTAAACATAGTTTAACATCATATTTTGTTAAGTCTAATGCATTATATATAAGTAGAAAATCTAAACTTAATTGATTTGATTCTAATGAAATAAATGTAATTCTATTGTCTTTGACTTTCAACATTGATAAACAAAAAGCTTCGATATTTAAAATAATATTTAATATTAACTTTTGAATACCCAAAATAATCACTCCTTCAATTAGATGAGTTCATTCTATCATATTTCAATAAAATTGCCTATATCATGATTATCACTTTTTCACATATTGTCATTAATAGTAAAATTTGGTAAAATAAACCTATGACATATAAAGGAGTTGAAAATTTTGAAAGATGTAACATTAGTCGTCATGGCTGCTGGAATAGGGAGTAGATTTGGTGGCGGAATAAAACAATTAGAACCTATGGGACCTAATGGTGAAATCATCATGGATTACTCTATTCATGACGCAATGAAAGCAGGTTTCAATAAAGTTGTTTTCGTTATTAGAAAAGATTTAGAAAAGGACTTTGATGAAATTATTGGTCAAAGAATGAAAAAGAAGATACATGTAGAATATGCTTTCCAAGAATTAAATGATATCCCTGAACAATACTTAGAAATATTTAAAGACAGAACAAAACCTTGGGGTACTGGTCAAGCTATTCTTGCATGTAAAGATTTGATTCATGAACCATTCTTAGTTATTAATGCTGATGATTATTATGGACAAGAATGCTATAAACATGCATACGAATACTTAACTTCAGACCATAATGATTCATTATTACCTTTATGTATGGTTGGATTTATTTTAAAAAACACATTAAGTGATAATGGTGGTGTAACAAGAGGAATCTGTCAAGTAAATGAAGATGGTTATCTAGATGATATTGTAGAAACACATAATATTGAAAAAAGAGATCATAAAGCATTTACTGGTGACAAAGAATTAAATTTAGAATCAGTTGTTTCTATGAATATGTGGGGACTTTATCCTGAAATATTTGACATTCTAGAATCAGGATTCAATCAATTCTTAAGTTCTTTAGATGCAACAGATTTAAAATCTGAATACTTACTTCCAACAATCATTGGAGATTTATTACAAGAAAACAAAGTTCATGTTAAAGTATTAAAATCACATGATGAATGGTTTGGAGTTACATATAAAGAAGATAAAGATTACGTAAAAGAAAATATTCAAAAACTTATTAATCAAGGTGTTTATCCAGAAAAATTATAGGAGGTTGCTTGCAACCTCCTTTCGTTTTATAAGATAATCTTATTATGTATATTACAAGAATATTTAGAATACATTCAGGATTAGCTTCAAATATTCATCATCTATTTTATTACAGTGATAATAACTCAATTGTTCACTTATTTATTTTCAGATTTATTTCATCTTGCTTTTGCAACCTTATATACAATTTCATCTGCTCTTAATCCAATGATAATAATTTGCATATAACTATTATCTTTAACAATTCTATATACAATTCTTAATCCTGATGATTTTAATTTAATTTTAAAACATCCTGTCAAACCTATACCTTGTTTAAAACCTAAAGGCTTCCCATACCCGCCTTCATAAATTGATACAGGATTTTGAGAAACCTTTTTGATTGCCTTTTGAACAAGAATTCTTTGACTTCCATCTAAAGCTTTAAGATCCTCTAGAGCTTCTTCAAAATAGACTATATTCCATTTCATTCAAACTCTACCTCATCAAAGCCTTCTAAATCAGCTTCATCAATCCCAAGCTTACTATTCACTTCAGACATAGAATATGTTCTTTTTTCATTATTATTGTGATTCTCAATTCTTTCAACAGCTTTTGCACAATCAATAGAATCTTCTATTTCTGCCATCAAATTCATAAACTGATCTGGAGAAATCAGAACACATTCAGGCTCATTGTTTTTAAAGACAATCTTCACACCTGTTTCTTTAACTTCTTCAAATATTTTCCTTGCTTGACCTTTATTAAATTGTGAAATAGAGACAGTATTTTTTAATAAAGTACTAATATCCATAATTTATCACCTCATAGATATTATATGTTATTTTCTTAAATATATCTATATATTTAACAATAAATATACTAATAAATTTTACAACTAATTCCATTTTCATTTTATATTAATAATATTATTTTTTAAATTGATCATTTTAACATGACCTATCAATTTATTGTGTTATGAAAACCAGTATCCTTCATAATCATATTTAAATACTCTATACCACCATGTATCACCTGTACCAATAAGCGTTTGAATAACTTCTTTATTTTCATCAAACTCTACAGTTTGAAAAGCACTACCACTATCTACAATTAAGTTTCCTTCATCTATTTGTACTGAACTTACATAACCTGAATATGTAACCTCTTGACTATCTACTAATTCAAATGTTCTTTTATTTTCATCTACAAGATATTTATAATAATATGATTGATCTCCAGTTGTCGATTTTCCTGTATCATAATAATAATCATCTTTTGAATAGTCATATCCTCTTGTACTACATATAGCATTATTATTGTTATACATGTAAAGATAATATTGACCATCTGCTAGACTATCATCTTCTTGATATGTGACACAATGTTGTCCTGCTTGTAGTGAAAAATTACCTATCTGTTGTAGAAGCAAATCATCATAGCCACTTTCTTGCCAGAAAGTAGGAGAACCAATCATATAATCGATAGTAGGATTATCATAAATAGAATCAATCTTTATAATAGTTGATGTTTCTCTAGAACTAATCACAATACTATCATCATCTATTAATGCAATAGAATTGATATGTGCCCAATCTAATTCACTATCTTGATGACTTAATGAATTTTTATATTGAGGTAATAGTAGACCTAAATCAATTAATTCTTTGACTTCATTGGTATCTCTATTGATACTTATGATTCTATCTTCTACTGTATCAGCATCTTTTTTAGTTGCAAGAACTAAGAAATCATTTTGACTACCATATATATAATCATGGTGAAGTTTATATTCACCTGTATTTATAATTTCAGTAATCTGTCCTAATCTATTCATACCAGCAATGATTCCACTAGAAGCACTATAATACATCATGTCATCATCAAATAATAATCTATGACTACGATAAGAAATAATTGGTATTTCACTACGTATCGTTCCATTTTCATCATATAAAAAGATATAATCAATTTCTTCATCATTTTCACTTGTATCATTCCCTAATACTGTATATAAGCCATCACTAACTTCTTGTTGACTTGTTCCTTTTTCTACAGTGAGATATTCGTTATCTTCTCCACTCAGTAATTCTGGTGCTTTATATTCAAATTCATATGTATCTATGATTTCATTATTTTCATTTTTAGCTGTTAAAGTGATTGTATTATTTTTTCTTGGAACAAGCCCAATCAATTGATATTCATGTTCTGTAGTATAATCCCCATAAAGCTCCTTAGAAAAATCTTCTACTCCATCAGCATGAATTGTATAAGAAATCTTTACTTTTTCATCTGTATGAAAGTAGAGATATAAACTAGTTGTACTTGTTTGATAAGGATTTTCTAATATCAAAGGATTATTTAATGTATAATCATCTTTCTTTTTATTTTCTACTTGCATATCAAGATAAGTTTGATAATCTACATTATATATTTTTTTCATATTCATAATAGAGTCATCATCTGTATACAATGCTCTAACACTTACGACTCCAATACAAACAAGACATAAACATATTCCTACTATTAACTTTTTCTTCATAAAACCTCTCCTTCCGTTTCATAAGAAGCTTCTTTATGAAGACATTGTATAAAACAATCAAGTATGTAGTATGTTTATAATATGTAAAAACACCAAAGGATTATCAAGATGATGTAGGAATATGTGAATGAAAAAAGTTCCCAACGGGAACTATTTAAACACAATATCAATGACTTTTTTTGCACAATCTCCAGTTTGTTGATTATTAAATCTTTGATTAAAAGATTTCAAGAATGAATAATCATAAACCTGATTACAAATATCAGTTAATAAATGATCTTCATCTTCATATATTTTCCCAGGTAATTCTTTATAAATATCTAGGTAAAAACCTCTTAATTCACCTTTATATTGTTCTAAATCATACATATAAAAATAAATAGGTCTATTTAATACTGCATAATCAAAAAATACACTTGAATAATCAGTAATCAAGATATCACTAATAACATATAACTCATTAATTTCTGCTTCTGCACTTATAGAATATAAGAATCCATTTAATGAATTATCATTTTCATACTTATTAATAATCAAATAATGTGGTTTAAATACAACAATATATTCATCAGATAAAGTCTCTTTCCATTTATGAAAATCAGCTTCTAATTCAAAAGTATACCCTGAAGCCACATATGAATTATCTCTCCATGTTGGCGCATATAAGAT
>DEPZ01000079.1:9557-11208 GCA_002359025.1 Erysipelotrichaceae bacterium UBA3379
ATTAATCGTTCACGATTAATACGAAATGAAGTTTGAAAAACTTCAGTACAGAATGCATTAGGTGAAATCATATAATTATAACGTTTAACATCAATATCATATGTTTCAGTCATTTGTTCAAATGACATACCTGATCTATAAAAAGTTGCATCATCAGGAGCAATAATATCATGTCCTAATCTTTTCAGTGGTGTTCCATGCCATGTTTGTAAATAAACTTGATTATCCTTTTTACAAATATACGCTGGCATTTTACAATTGATTACCCAGTATTTCGCTTTAGACATATAATAGAAATACGGTATACTAAAATATTCTTTAATATTTGCTCCATCTATATGAATATTCTTTTGTTTATGCTTCTTAATAAACCATATAAACTTATAATCCTTGAATCTAGGATCTCTTTGCATTTCTTCATAGATAGCACGTGGATTATCTGAATATCCTCTACCATGAAATGATATAAAAATCACTAGCTTATTATCTATAGGAACAAATTTATATAATAATTTATATAATAGCTTTATCATTTTACCTGCCAACTTTTTTACTATTCTTAATATAAACATCTTTTCACCTCGTTTAAACTATACGAAAAAAGGGAGAAACTCCCTTATTTCAATAATTCCTTTTTTACATTTGATACATATTTTAGTTGACTTTCAAAATCTTGTTTATTTTTTTGTGTCATCGTTTGTAAAATCAATCCAGAAAAAAACGAAATAATAGCAGTTATAGCCACAAACCCACTAACAATAAGAGTAGGAAAATTAGGAACAAGTCCTGTATGTAAGTATGTCATAAATACTGGTATAAATAATACTCCAGAGATAATAGCCAAAATTAATGCTATTGTACCAAAGAAACCAAAAGGTTTATATGTACGATACAATCTCATAATCATAAAAATGACTTTAATTCCATCAGAATATGTGTTTAATTTACTTTCACTTCCATCTGGTCTATCTCTATAATCAACAACAACATTTTTAACAAACATATTTTTATCAATTGCATGTATAGTCATTTCTGTTTCAATTTCAAACCCTTTTGATAAGACAGCAAAAGTCTTTACAAATTCATAACTAAACGCTCTATATCCAGTCATTATATCTTTAATATCACTTTTAAATAAAACATTAATAGATTTTCTAACAATTGAATTTCCAAAGTTATGAAATGGTCTTTTGTTTTCATTGAAATAAGTTGAAGATAAACGATCACCGACAACCATATCTGCTTTTTCATTAAGAACACAATCTACCATTTCTCTCGCATTCTCTGCCGGATATGTGTCATCACCGTCAATCATCAAATAACATTGAGCATCTACTTCACGAAACATTCGACGAATAACATTACCTTTACCTTGTTGATGCTCATATCTTACAATTGCACCAGCTTCTTTGGCAATCTTCGCAGTATCATCAGTAGAATTATTATCATATACATAAATTGTTGCTTCTGGAAGTGCTGAGCGATAGTCTTCAATTACTTTTCTTATTGTCACACTTTCATTGTAGCATGGAATAAGAACAGCTATTTTATCCATTTGTCTCCCTCTTTTCTAAAAATAGTTTTCTCGTTATAAAATTATAAATCATTACTAGAAAAGTTGCAATAATTTTTGCAATCAAATAATGAATCA
>DEPZ01000079.1:11234-20216 GCA_002359025.1 Erysipelotrichaceae bacterium UBA3379
ATCCCATCCACAAACACCCACATAAACAAGTCATTTAATAACAAACCTATAACACTTAAGACAATAAAAACTGTGAAAACTGTTCTTTTATTCTTATCCTGATCAACATCAAAGACCCAAAATATACTCATGATATAATTAAATATAACAGATATAATAAAAGAAATAGTTGTAGAAAGTAAATAATTCACACTAAACACTTCAGTGAGAAGTGCCATAATACCATAATCTATAAGAAAAGCTAAACCACCAACCACACCAAATTTAGCTATTTGATTGATTAATTTTTTCATCATTTTCCCTCCAGCATTCTTTAAAAGTCAATCCTAAAAATAAAGGAACCAAAAAGGCAAATGGCAGACCATATCGATAATACGCAACTGGTCCTAAGAAACTTATAAGATAATTTAAAGCAGCAAATAAATACATAAATAAATATATATATCTTCTATGCATCATAATTTGTACTAAACCAAAATATAACAAGAAAGCTGATAATCCCATTGTCGTTAATAGACTTGTCACTGGAGCTTCGCATATCCATCGATATACTTTTGCAATAGCTTTTCTAGGAACACTCATTATTTCTAATTGATTAACATTGTATTCATTACTAGAACCACCTGCTTTAGGATTATTATAGTAGAATTTAAAATCATAAGATGAAGAATATAAAGAATAATATGGGTATGTATTTGTGAAAAAAGAATCTAAGTATGTTATAGGGTATTCCAATAAACCATGACCCCATACTTTTAAAAATTCAGATAATATTTCATCATTTGTATCTACATTAAATCTTCCTTTAATAGAATCTGCATGTTGAGGATGGTAATATTCCTTTAAATCATTGACATCATCAACTTGTAAAACAAACTCAACACAATCTTTCTCTTCTTCACTCATCCAAGAATCTCCATGCTCACTAATAGTCCTTGCTATTTGTTGAAATACAACGGAATACATTTCTCGTGGACTCCCTTCAGTGATATGACATATTGGAAATAATATATGAGTGATGAATGCATATCCAATAATTACAGGTATAAATATTTGAATACATAATATTCTTTTTTTATTAAAGAAAATAAAAAATAAGATGAAACTGATAATCATAATATAAAATCCATTATTACGTAAAAGTACTAATAAGATAAATATAAATATTGATTGAATAACTTGAATGAAACCAAATTTTTCATTAATAAATCTATGAATATAAATGGTTGCCAATATCATAAATCCAGTATATAAGATATCTTTAGTCCATGTAATCATATACATAGGTACAATTGGACAAATAGCAATAAATAGAGTACCAGCAAGAATATAAAAATCAGGTACATTTTGTTTTTTCATATATGTGAACATGTATGAAAAAATCATACTCATAATCGCCATCTGGAAAATAGTATAAAATGATAGAATCAATTCTATGTTTCCAATCATCTGTCCAATATATGCAAATATACCAATAAATAAAGTATAGAATACTGGCTGATGATTATTTAAAATCACTTGTGGATCTATGAGCTTAATCGTTCTAATTGTCCAGCTATACTGCGCATCCCCGAAAAACTGTACAAATGACTCATTGGCATCAGGCGTCAAAACACCTGGCCAATAGATAATGAAATAGGGTATCCAGCATATAATAAAGACAGCAAAGAAAAACCAAAATAAATGTTTTCTAGAAAAATGTTTACATTTATAATTTTTTATCCAATTCACTATTTTTATGTAATAAGAAGAAATGAGTTGATATGTCAGATAACTGTAAAAAACTAATTTTATGCAATAAATCACAATGCCTTGTATACTTGAAAATATCCACATCAAGCTACCTTCACTATGAAAAATAGCACCTAAAAGATTAAGAATAACCACGAATATAGAGAAAAAAGCAATCCATCTATTCTCAGATTTGCTTGTTTCTTTTAATGGCATGAAATAAACGAGTAATACACTAAATATAAAAATTAGTAAAGATTGAATATTCCATATTGAAGCTATATCAAATATCTGATTTGTCGTTGAGAGTGACATAACAAGGAATGTCATCAAACCTAGTATAATTGATTGTATGCACTTCACTACATTCATTTTTTATGACCTAACTCTTGTTTGATTTGTGTTGTACTTATTCCTTCTGTTCTAGGTAAATATACGACATCACAATAATCCTTTAAAAAATCAAATTTTCCTTCCCAATCGTCTCCCATGACAAAAGTATCAATATTATATTTTTTTATATCATCTACTTTCTGTTCCCAAGACTCTTCTAATATAACTTCATCAACATAACGTATAGCTTTGACAATTTCCATTCTCTCGTAATCAGGTATTGTACATTTTTTACCCTTGATCGCATTAAATGCATCACTACTCACAGCTACAACCAAATAGTCACCTAACTCTTTTGCACGTTTGAGAATATTTAAATGTCCAATATGAAATAAATCAAATGTCCCATATGTAATTACCTTTTTCATTATTAATTCGCTTCCTTTCTATTTAGTAGCCTATACAGTATTTTTTCTTTTACAAACAACATCATTTTATCATAATGTAAAACCTTTATTAACCATTCAATCAATAGAGAAATGAGAATACTTTCCAATAGTAAAACAAGAATAATGAGCCACCAATAATGAAAATGATATGTCCATTGTTCTAGGTATGTTGCTCTAATAAATGAATGAGTTAAAAATATATTCATAGAATGTTTTCCTATAAATGCAAGGATATTATTGAGATACTTGATATCAGTTATAAACTCATAACAATAATAAATAACAAACATAGGAATAAATCCATCATTAAAACTATAATAAATACTATTACCTCTAGTTTGTCTAAACTGAATCAATAATATAAATATCCCTGTTAAAATCAAAAACTTAATGAATTTACTTATGATCAAATTTTGACAAATTTCTTTTTTCTTGAGTTTTTCAAATATAAAGTGATCTGCACAGTATATTCCTAACACAAATGCAAAAATCCATCTACCTAATGGGAAATAAATTTCTGACAAAGGTTTTACCAATATGATTGATAGAGGTAATATATAAAAACCAATTTTCTTATATAAAATAGTCAAGAATGGAAATATAAGAATCAAACAAAATGCAAGACTCATATACCACCAAGTCGCTATCAATAATGGTGTTGAGAAAAAATCACCAAACCCCAACGCATCTACAATAAAATATAAGAGTGAAATACTTTTTTGACCATATACTCGAAATTGTAAACGATTGGCAAAAAAACAGAAAATTTCACAAAACAAAAAAACAAAAAACCATCTATTCCATAAAGAAAAATATCTATCTATCGTATATTTTATGAAACTAGAATCTGGATCTTTTTTTAAACGCTGATTATATGAGCGAATCATACCATATCCACTCATAAAGACGAACATACCAACACAGATTTTCAAAAATGCAGCAAGTATAACCATATATTTTTCAGGAAATGGAAAAAATACTACACCAAATTTTTCAAATCTTCCCTCTAAAAAACAGTGATGAAATAAAAGGAATAATAATGTTACTCCTTTTATAATCATCGTATCATTTTTTGAAAAAACATGCTTATTACTCATGTTTCCACCACCTAATCAAATAACTTCTCAAATTCTTGAATAGCTTTCTCATTAAATGAAATATAATCAAAAGGCTTAAGTTCTGTTAATCTTGAATTTTGATATTCTTTCATTCCTTCTACTAATCCATCTACACTATCATTCACGAGATAGCCATAGCCTTGTTCCAAAAATTCTTTTGGTCCAGGAATAGAAGTTGAAATCACAGGTTTATTTAAAATAAGTGCTTCCATAATAACCATTGGCAATCCTTCATAATGAGAAGACAATATAAACACATCAGATGCATTTAATATTGGATAAGGATTACTGATAGATTTAATGACAGCAATAGCATGGCTTGCTGTTGAATTCATTGCTAGTTCAAGTGTCTCTTCATATGTAGGTCCATATCCACCAATGATTGTAAGATAGCTTTTTGGCTGTGATTGATGATATTGTTCAAAAGCTTTAATCAAATTATCTAATCCCTTTTCTTTAGAAAAACGTGCAATATTAATAAATTTAATAACATCTTGCTTTGATAATTGATCTTTCAATTCATGTAGCGACACATTACATTCAGTATCATCATCAAATTCAATACTTGATTTTGCTTTTTCTTGTATAATCTGGTAGTTATTCAAGTTATGTGCAAGGCAAACTTTAGAATTTGCTTTTTCTCCAAGTGATCCTAATAGCTCTTGTTTCATTGATTCACGTATAATAACAATTTTATCAAATTTCTGATAACATTTTTTCAAAGAAGGCATATGAATGTTATCTTTCGATTTACTTTCTTGAATTAAATTATTGTGTACATATATCATCTTCTTACCATCTATATGAGCAAATAAATTCATATATTTTCTCTCATATCCAGTATAGTGAATGAGATAATCAAATTTCATATGAGGGTAAACCCTATGTACTTCTCTTTCAAATAATGCCTTCATTTTACGTTGGATGTATTTTGTATTTATATTAAATCTAAAATAAAGAAACGAAGGAATGATTTCGCTAATTCTAAAATTCTTTTGCCCACTTACAACTATATAATCAAAATCTGTAGCTAATTCTGCAACTGTAGCCTTGTTCTTTTCTACTTGATTCTTTGTAAATGTTAAAACATAATTTCTTTCATCTTTATCAATATTATTCAATATACCTTTTAAAGCGGAAGTAATACCATTTTTAAATAATGCTCCAGTAAAAATAAGCACATTTTGTTTTTGCATTGGATTAGGGTTTGAATCAATAATATTCAAACGATCTGATGCATGGGATGTGATCATTAAATCCAAAATATCCCCAATTGTATTCACTGCATCATATTGAATATAGCTATGTAAATCATTGCTATAATCTTCATAACTATCGACTTGATTTAAACTTGACACTAAATCTCTACTCGTATAAACTTTATCAAATGGCAAGCTATTAAAATCTATATACATTCCTCTATCTTTTAAATATTCTTCTTCATCATATGCATATAAAACAACTTTTCTGCCTGTATTAGCAAAATCAAACATCACACTTGAATAATCAGTAATCAGGCAATCTGCAATACTTAAAAATTCATATGTTTCATACTCACTTGGAAATTTTTCAATTTTCTCAAACTGATCAAAATCTATCTGTAAACTCGACATATTATGTTCCTTAACATAAACTATAGAATTCTCATTTAAATTTTTATCCAATTCTATAAGCATATGCATAATATAATAGAATTGCTCAGTATCATTTCTTAGAGCATGAGTTCCACGCCATGTAGGCATATATACAAATATTTTCTTATCATCTAATTGAAGTTTTGCCTTTAAAGAATTTTGACGTTCTTTATCTAAAAAGATATGATTTCTAGGATAACCATTGAGCAAGTATTTCCCTTGATAGAAAGTATCTAACATATAATCTCTTCTTATAATATCCAAAGTAAATTGATTTGGTGCCAATATATAATCACACATTAAAAAATTTCTTTGGACATTACCAATTGTAAGCATATCTTCACTCATAGCTTTACCTAAAGCTTTTAAAGGTGTCCCATGCCATGTATTAAGATAAACTTGTTCATCACGTTTAATAAAATATGTTGGAAAAGTTACGTTGTTAATAAGATATTTAGAAGTAGCTAACGCTTTACAATATGCACGTGAATGCAAATGAATAACTTCAACATTGTTAAATCCTTTAGCCTTAATATATTCTATGATATCCTTATAATTTCTTTTTGTAGCTGCAACATATTTTTTCATAGAATCATATTTTCGATTTTCACATAAGTACTCTAATAAGTAGTATGGATTTCCAGTCATACTTGTTCCTGAGTAACTTTGAATTAATATACTTTGATTATCTATGTCTGCTATTTCGTAATATCGCGTATATATGAACTTAGAACGATAAAAACTATTTTTTAAAAATTTTCTCAAATTTCTAAAAACAGCTTTTATACTTTTTACAATTTTCATATCAATTGTCAATCCTCCCTAGCCAAAAATTCTTTGAATCAAATTTCTTTTCTTTACATTTGGTATGATTCGTTTTTCAAACTTATTATCTCTTTCTTTTTTCTTACCGGCATTATCCAAAGAATTATAATAATCTACATATTTAGCATAGTGATCACAAACTTCATTGATATCTCCATATTCTTTTAATACTCCACCTTCTATCCACATGGCTGTATCACAAAAATCTCTCACCTGTGGTAATGAATGTGAAATAAAAATAATCGTTTTTCCACTTGCTTTTAATTCTTTCATCTTATTAATACATTTTTGGGCAAATCCTTTGTCTCCTACAGACAATGCTTCATCTACAATAATAATATCTGGATTTAAACATAAATTAATAGAGAACCCAAGTCTAGACTTCATCCCACTTGAATATTTCTTCACTGGTTGATATAAGAAATCACCAATTTCTGCAAATTCAATAACACCTTCAGTAATCTCTTGTATTCTTTTTTTAGATAAACCTAATAATGCACCCTTTAATTCAATATTTTCTAAACCTGTTAATTGCTGATTCAATCCTGTATTAATTGCGATTAAAGCTTGTTCTCCATTAACAATCATTTCACCTTCATCAATTTCACTAATTCCAGCTAATATAACAGACATTGTTGATTTACCAGATCCATTTGTCCCTAAAATTCCTACAACTTCACCTTTAGGTATTTGAAAACTAATATCTTTTAAAGCATAAAAACGCTTATCATTACTATTTTTCTTATTCTTTGATTTTAAACTGTATATTTTTGATACATGTTTAAACTCAATTGCGTACTCTTTATCCATGATTTCACCTCGCTTATATCAAATCAATGAATTTATGTTTAAACTTATACATCATAAAGCTTCCAAACGCAAACAATACAAATGTAATAATCCAGAATGCAATCATAGAATGAGAATAAAATAAAATCCCTTTATGATAGAAAAAGACATCTCTATATCCTTGCACAACATAATATATAGGATTTGCTTTCATGACCAATCCAACAATCGCAGGCATATGAGTCAATTGTTTAATATCCCATAATATAGGTGTTAAATAAAGTAACAATCTCATACATGCCAAAACTAACTTTCTCGTATCTCTTGCTAACATATTTAAAACAGATGTTGTCATTGATAAAGAAATAGAAAAAACAATCCCACAAAACATATAATATATTAATGATATCCAATGAAAATCAGGGTATATACCACTAAATAAAAATATAATCAATAAAATAATCATCAAGCAAAAATGATTAAATAATTCCTTTAATACAACAGTAGCAGGTAATATACTCACTGGAAATTTCATCTTTGTGATGACATTCACTTTAGAGAATATTGCATTACATCCATTTGTAATACATGGTGAAATGAAAAACCAGACAACCATACCACCCATCATCCATAATATATATGGTGTTGTCACACCATAAGTTGTGACATCTTTTTTATTAAATACAATACCAAATGCAAACCAATATGTTAATACTTGAATTAATGGATGTGCAAAGTTCCAAAATAACCCGAGTTTTGAATCTCTCATATCTGCAAGCAACTCATATTTAGATATAGAATATATTCTAAATATGTTTGAAAAGTTTTCTTGCAAAACATATTTCATACTCTTAAACATCCTCTTCCTCCTTAATAAGATGATATAACTTCCTTATTGTTATACACGAAAAAAGGGAAAAATGCAACTTCATTAAGCACTTTCCCTTCTATTTTATGCCCAATATAGCATCTTTTTATTTATTCATCCAAGTTTCATCATTAGGATCTTTTTTCCAAGCCTTTAATTTTTCTAAATCATCTGCATGAATATAATCATTTTCTACAGCTACTTCTACTAAAGTATCATAGTTTGTAAGTGTATGGAATGTACATTGTTTATTTGCAAAGTTTTCAGTTGCTTTTGGTAAACCATATGTAAAGATAGCAACCATACCAATCACTTCACATCCTGCTTCTTTTAAAGCATCAACACATTCCAATGAAGATCCCCCTGTAGAAATAAGGTCTTCTACTACAACAACTTTCATACCAGGTTTAACAACACCTTCAATACGATTATTTCTTCCATGTGATTTTGCTCCACCACGAACATATCCCATTGGTAATCCTAAGATATCTGCAACTAATGCCGCATGAGCAATACCAGCTGTTGCTGTTCCCATTAAACATTCACATTCAGGATATTGTTCTTTTACGATTTTTGCTAAACCTTCTTCAATATCTTTTCTGACATTTGGATAAGATAATGTTAATCTGTTATCACAATAAATTGGTGATTTGATACCTGATGCCCAAGTAAATGGTTCATTAGGTCTTAAAAATACAGCTTGAATATCTAATAAATCTTTTGCTATCTGTCTTTCCATGTTACTACTCTCCTTGAAATTGTTTATAAACTTCTCTGTATGTTTCCACTGGGTTTTCACTACGTGTAATTGTTCTACCCACAACAATATAACTTGACGTTAATTCTCTTGCCATTTTTGGAGTTGTGACACGCTTTTGATCATTCACACTATCAGTTGCTAAACGAATACCTGGTGTCACTGTTAAGAAATCATCACCTAAGTTTTCATGTATAATTTTTGATTCTAATGGAGAACATACAACTCCATCTAATCCTGCTTCTTTAGCATTTTGTGCCCATTTCAATACGACATTTTCTAATGGTTCATGAATCATTAACTCGTTATCTAATACTTCTTGATCTAAAGAAGTTAAGCATGTTACTGCAATACAAATTGGTCTTTTATCTCCAATTTTTCCTTCTTCTAAACCTTCAATTGCTGCTTTCATCATAGCAACACTACCTGATGCATGAACATTGATCATGTCTACATCTAATTTAGCAAGTTGTTTCAT
>DEPZ01000063.1 GCA_002359025.1 Erysipelotrichaceae bacterium UBA3379
TCGTATTACTCCAAAATAAATTATATAACCGATTATATATTTATTATAAATAAAAAAGACAAATATTGGTTATACTTTTTTTGACATACCTAGGATAAATTGTTCTATATAGGATGTTTAGAGGTGTTATGTAAATAATTATTTTCTTATATTAACTACTAATATGCATTTATGAAATAATTTGAAATAAAATCTACTTTATAGGGTTATTCTTTAAAATATATATGTAAGGATTTTAAAAAATGCTCAAAGGTTATAGAATGAATAATTTCTTGTTGGAGTTTAGGGCTATTGACAATTTCAATAAATAAATCATAAAGGTGTTCAATATCTAACTGATCACCATGTTTAATAGCTAATAAGAAGACTATTTGCACTGTATCTTCACTCCACTTTAAAGGTTGTTTTATAATTGCTACAACAACTTTTGTTTGTTTTGACCAAGAATCAATAGGATGAGGTATAGCAAAAACGTCATTTAAACTTGTATTTGCCATAGACTCTCTAAGCAGTACTTTTTCATAGAAATCATTATCGACAAGATCTTGTTCTTGTAAAAGAGAGCACATTTGAGATAATAATTCTTCTTTGGAAGATACGGATTCTAAATATAAAAATAATTTTTCATCAAAAAACTTATTTGATTTTTTCATTATGTCTAAAGAGATTGTAGATAAAAATTTAGAAACTGCTTCTACATCTTCACTGTTTAATGCAAAATTAACCGTGATTACAGGAATAAAATCACTTTTTAAAGGGATTGTAGAAATAACAAAATCTATATTTTTGAAATCTTGTGGTTTTAAAGAACAGAATGTATTGTATGACATCTTATGAATAATATTTATCTTATCATTGAAAAATACATCTAGTCTTGCTTCTAACATTCTGGTAGTTGCTTGGCCAGTGCCACATACTAAAAGTACATTTTTTCTTTGAATGCTTCCATGAAAACATCTTTCAATAGCTGCACCAATATGTAGAGAAACATATCCGATTTCATCTTCTGTAAGAACATAGGGTTCTCTATTAAAGATTTTAGAAACGACATTAAAAGTAATTTCAAATGATAATGGGAAATTAGTTTTAATTGTATTTAATAAAGGATTGCGCTTATTTATCGCATATGATTTTGTTGTTAAAATTGACTTGAAATGATTAAATAAATCTTTAATTAATATGTCATCATTTCTTAAATCAAAATTATAGTCCATATAAATCATTTCTAATAAATCATGAATTATTTGTTTGATGTGAATATCATTGACATTATCAGACTTGAAATGAGTATTTGAAACAGTATGTAAATACATATATTTTTTTTCGCCTTCACTAATCATAATATGAAAATGCTCTTCGATATCATGGCAAATATCATCTATAAATGGTTTAATATCTTCAGGGATTATAACTAAGTTATGAAAATGAATATAACAATCATTTTGTATTCTAGAAATCATTAAAGCAAAATGAATGATTAGATTTTTAAAATTTAAATCATCAGTAATACCTTCAATATTATTTAAATATTTCGTTACTATATTTTTGATATAATCTAGATTAATGCCTTCAAACAAAGCATATTCACTTTTACTAAATCCAATAATATAATTATGAGTATTTCGAGATAGCACGCAATCCATTAAACATTTTCTTTTATCTTCTTCATTACCGATAATTTTGACTCCATAATGATATTTAGAAATATATTCTAGATTGTATTTTTCAAGTATTGATTTAATTGTCTTTATATAGTTTTGAAGAGTATTTCTGCTGATATAGACACTCAAAGCTAAATCATCTAATGAAATATAATCATTTTGATATAGTAATATATTTAGTACATACTTTATTCTCTCTTCACTAGAATCTAGATTTAGTGAGACACTTTGATGTTCTAAAAAGGCATAAAGAAATTCACGGTATAGCTGTTCATCATACACTTCTATATAATATCCGGATTTTCTTTTTAATTTAATACAAGCTCCATGTTGTTCAAGAACATCATTAATAGCTTGTATATCACTACGAATGGTGCGCTCGGTAATGTTGAGTATAGTAGATAATTTTTGTGCTGAAATATAGTGATGATTATTCACATAATCAAATATCTCATTAAGTCTTGTATATGGAAACATGGCTTTCCCTCCTTATTACTCATTGTAATTCTAAATATAAAAAAAGAAAAATAAATGATTTCCATTTTGAATTGGAAATAATTGTGCATTATCAATACCCATTTCCATATTAAACGGAAATGCGATAAGTTGAAAACAAGCGCTTTCAATAGTAGACTTGTAGTTGTGATATGGGAGGTGTGAAAAAATGTTGAAAGAAGAATATATATTTTTAGAACTTGATGTTTCAACAAAAGATGAAGTTTTAACATTTATCAGTCATCAAGCTCAAAAAATGAATATCACAGATGATGAAGAAAAGTTATATGCAGATTTAATTGCGAGAGAAAGTGAATTTCCAACTGGATTACAGGATGGATTCGCCATTCCACACGCACGAACAGAAAATGTAAAAGAAATTGCAATTATGTATATCACAACAAAGCAAGGTTTAGAGTGGGGGACTCTAGATGAAAAGTTGGTTCATAATATGTTTGTTTTATTAGTACCAAGTCATCATGAAGGAAATGTACATTTACAGATGATTTCTAAGTTAGCTACTTGCTTATTAGAAGAAGACTTTAAAGAGAAAGTTAAGTCTTGTACAAATAAAGCAGAGTTAAAAGAATATATTTTAAAGGAGATGGAGGTTTAATTATGAAGATTGTAGGAATTTCAGCATGTCCAGCCGGCTTGGCTCATACACCTATGGCTGCAAAAGCACTAGAAAAAGCTGGAGTTAAATTAGGACATGAATTAAAAATGGAACAACAAGGAAGTATGGGACAAATCAATAAGATTACAGATGAAGAAGCAAGAGAGGCTGAGTTTGTTATTATTGCTTCAGATCAAAAGATTGCTGGTATGGAACGTTTTGAAGGAAAAGCAGTGATTCGTGTTGATATTACAACATGTATCAAAGCTCCAGAAGCAGTTATCAAAAAATGCATATCTGCAATTGAAGCAAAAAAATAAAAGCAATTTAACTGGGCAGAGCTAAATTGCTAACATACTATAATGAGTATGTACTCTCATTATAGCATAAAAAATGAATAAGGAGAGAGAAAAATGAAAAAGTTTTTTAAAGATGCGAAAGGTCATTTGATGACCGGTATTGGATATATGTTACCACTTATTATTGGTGCATCATTAGTTGTTGCTATTCCAAAACTTATTGGTGTTGCCATGGGAATTAATAGTCTTGATGCATATGCTGAAAGCACAGGAATGTTACATGTTTTATATTTATTAGAACAAGTTGGATGGACTGGTATTGGACTTGTTAATA
This sequence comes from Erysipelotrichaceae bacterium UBA3379, assembly GCA_002359025.1. Taxonomy (GTDB): domain Bacteria; phylum Bacillota_I; class Bacilli_A; order Erysipelotrichales; family Coprobacillaceae; genus UBA3379. The sequence goes on from DEPZ01000063.1 coordinate 3,406, forward strand.
CTGTTCTTGCAGGATTTATTGCTTATTCAATTGCAGATAAACCTGCCATTGGAGCTGGGCTAATTGGTGGTGCATTAGCTTCAAATACAAAAGCAGGATTTTTAGGTGCTGTTGTTGCTGCATTTATCGCAGGATATGTTGTGAAATGGGCAAAGGAACATATTCATTTACCAGATTCGATGCAACAAATGATGCCATTGGTTATTACACCATTTTTAGCAACAGGTGCAGTTGCTATTATTATGGGAGTTATTCTTGCAACACCTCTAGCTGCAATAAATGAGGCTTTAGTTTCATGGCTAAGAGATTTATGTAATAATGGAACAAGTCAACTTCTATTGTCTTTAGTGTTAGGGGCTATGATTGCTTGTGATATGGGTGGACCTATTAACAAATCTGCATGGATGGCAGGAAATGTATTAATGACTGAAGGTATTTATCAACCTAATGTATATATTAACTGTGCTATTTGTATTCCGCCATTAGCTTATGCAATTGCTACTGTTATTAAGAAAAAACGCTTTTCACCATCTTTTATCGAAGCAGGTAAAGGTAACTGGGTCATGGGATTTATTGGAATTACAGAAGGAGCTATTCCTTTCACTCTTGTAAAAGCAAGCCGTTTAGTTCCAATTAATATGATTGGTGGTGCACTTGGTGCAGGAATCACATGCTTATTAGGAGCAAAAGCGACAATTCCTCCAGTTGGTGGAATGTATGGATTTGTATCAATTTCTAATGGATGGGCTTATTTATTAGGTATTATTGTAGGTGCTTTATTCATAGCAATCGTTGCCCCAATGGTTGTTGATTTTAACGATAACCAAGACACTGATCAAGAATTAACAGAAGATGATATTGAAATAGAAATTCAAATATAGGAAGATAATTATCTTCCTATTTGTGTAAAGGAGAGTTTATGAAGAAAAGAAAAGTACATGTGATTCCACACACACATTGGGATAGAGAATGGTATTTTACGACTTCTCGTTCAAAAGTATATTTAATGAAGGATTTTAAAGATGTATTAGACACTTTAGAATCAAATAAAGAGTTTCGTTATTTTATGTTAGATGCACAAGGGTCATTATTAGATGATTATATAAAATGGATGCCTCAGGATGAACAACGTATTACAAAACTTGTAAAAGATAAAAGATTGATTATTGGACCATGGTATACACAAACTGATCAATTGGTTATTTCTGGAGAAAGTATTGTAAGAAATATGTACTATGGAATGAAAAGATGTGAAGATTTTGGTGGATATATGAATATAGGATATGTACCTGATTCATTTGGACAAGCTGGAAATATGCCACAAATTTATAAACAATTTGGAATCGAGGATACATTATTTTGGCGTGGTGTCAGTGATGATATGGTTGAACATACTGACTTTAACTGGCGTGGAGATGATGGCAGTGTTGTTTTTACAACTCAAATTCCATTTGGATACTATATAGGAGGGAATATTCCTGAAGAAGATAGTGATGAATTCTGGCAAAAAGAATGTTTTGAAAAAGCTGGGAAAAGAAGTGCTACCAGACATATCTATTTCCCTAATGGATTTGATCAAGCACCAATTCGTAAAAATCTACCAGAACTTATCAAGGAAAGAAATGAAAAGGATCCAGAAAATGAATATGTCATAAGTTGCATTGAAGATTATATTCAAGATGTCAAAAGTGAAAATCCTCAACTAGAAGAAGTACAAGGTGAACTTGTCATTGCCAAACATATGCGCATTCATAAATCAATCTTTTCATCAAGATCTGATTTAAAAGTTATGAATACAAAGATTCAAAACTATATCACAAATGTTTTAGAACCATTATTAACAATATCATATGAACTTGGAAATGATTATCCTCACGCAGCATTAAAAGAAATATGGAAATTGATGTTTGAAAATGCAGCACATGATTCCATTGGTTCATGTATTAGTGATACTGCAAATGAAGATGTTTATGTGCGTTATAAGCAAGCAAGAGATATTGCAGTCAATTTAGTAGAATTACACAGTCGATTAATTGCTACACATATTCAAAATAAAGATGCAAAGATGTCATTTACACTTATCAATACATTGCCACAAGTCAGAAGCGATGTTGTCAATGTTAAAACATATATACCAGGTGAAGACTTTGCAATCATTGATCATCATGGACAAAAGGTCAACTTTACTATTGTAGAAAAAAGAGATCTAACAGAATATGTATTGAGTCAAACAATACGTCTTGATCCAAGTCAAAAAATCTTTATTCCTGAGAAAGTATATGAAGCTACACTTGCCATTGAAGTGAAAGATGTACCAGCTATGGGATATGTCCAATATACCATTGATATGAATTCATCATCACAACAAGAAACTAAAGTAAGAGATTCATTAGAAAATGAATATTATCATATTCAAATAGAAAATGATGGAACATTAACAATTACTGATAAAAAGAATGGTGTTGTTTATGATAAACAAGCAATACTAGTAGAAAATGGTGATGATGGTGATAGTTTCAACTACTCTCCACCAAGAGAAGATTTAGAAGTTTACTCAACAAATGCAAACATGAATTATTCACTTTCAGGTAATGAACTTTATCAAGAAGCACATATTCATTTTGATATGCTTGTACCAGCAAATTTAGAAGAACGTGCAAAACAACAAGTGAGTGTCATCATGCCTGTAGATATGAAAGTTGTACTTAAAAAAGGTAATCCAGTTATTGATTTTTCAGTACATGTGAAGAATCAAGGTTTATCACATCGTCTATGTGTTTTATTTGATGCGAAGATGGTTACACAATTTAATTTTGCTGATCAACAATTTGGTTTGATCAAAAGACCGAATATATATGAAAAAGAAATGAAATTATATATGGAAGGTTTGGGACATAAAGAAGTTAAGACTGATAAAGTGATAGAACTTGCAAACTGGGCAAATGATCAATCTGCTTGGCAAGAACCACCAATTTCTATTGAACCAACACAAAGCTACGTATCTTTAACTGATGGTTCTAGAGGTATTGCAGTATTCCCTCAAGGGGTGAGAGAATATGAAGTTATAGAAGATGGTCAAGTTATTCGTTTGACATTATTTAGAACATATGGATTTATGGGAAAAGAAAATCTTGTTTATAGACCAGGTCGTGCATCAGGAGAAAGAATTATTGAAACACCAGCAGCACAATTATTAAAAGAGATGGATTTTGATTTTGGATTTATGACATATCAAACATCATTGAATGAAGCAAATATTGATTTGGTGGCGAGAAGATATAATAGTGATATTGAAGTCTATACTTATGCACCATTCTTAAATGGTCGTTTGATATTCTCTCAACAAGAAGTTGCAGGACAATTACCAACAAGCTACTCATTGTTTAAGACAGAGAATCAATTGGTTGTGAGCGCTATTAAAAAAGCAGAAGATAAAGAAGGCTATATTATTAGATTGTTTAATGGTAAGGATCATAGAAAGATATCTGATATATTGACATTTAATAAGCCGATACAGGAAGCATACTATACAAACTTAAAAGAAGAAAAAATAGAAGATATAGAAATTCAAGGATCTTCAATACAAATAAAAGAGTTAACACATTGTCAATTTATAACTATATATGTAAGATAATGAAAAGATGTTCATCGATATTGAATTGATGAACATCTTTATTTATCAACGAAGTGAATACCACGTGCTATGCGCGTGGTGAGATTTTGGCTTTAGCGTTGTGAATAAAAACCTCCAATGATAAGATATATTTAGCCTGGCAGCTAAATATAAAATCAAAGGAGGATGTCTAATGAAAGACACAAACAGTTTATCACACACATCATATCGATGTAAATATCATATTGTCATTGTACCAAAATATAGAAGAACGATTATATATAACAAGCTAAGAAGAGATATCATAGAAATAATAAAATAATTAATTGATAGAAAACCGGGAGTGAAGACTCTGCGCAACAGCATGCCCTTATAGGGCGGGTTCATACCACGCCTTTTAGGCGTGGTTATGATTTGTTTTATGTCACATAAATAAGCTATGTGACATTTTAATATATTATATCCTGAATCTTATTCTGGTATAAAAGAATGTCTTATAATAAATGAATATTATTTTCTTGACATATTTTCATTGTATCTTCATCCCATAAAGATGCTTGGACTTCACCAATATGAGCTTTTCTTAAAAAGAACATACATAAACGACTTTGACCAATACCACCACCAATACTTAATGGTAAAACATGATTTATTATGTTTTGATGATATGGGAGGTTTAATCTATCATTTGCATGAGCTTTTTCTAATTGTTCTTTTAAAGCTTTGTCATCTACACGAATACCCATGCTTGAGATTTCTAAGGCATCATCAAGTTGTGTGTTGTAAACAAGAATATCTCCATTTAATGTCCAGTCATCATAATCAGGCGCTCTATCATCATGTTTATGTCCTGATTTTAATAAATCGCCTATTTGCATAATACATACAGCTTTGTATGTTTTTGTAATAGCCTTTTCACGTTCTTTTGGTGATAAATCTGGATATAAATCTTCTAATTCTTGTGATGTGATGAAATGGATTTTGTCAGGGAGAATGCTTTCTTTAAGCTGAGGATAGTGTCTAATCATTAAAAATTCTACATCTAATAAAGCATTATAGATTTTTTTAACAATATCTTTAAAATAATCAAGATTTCTATCTTTTTCATCAATAATCATTTCCCAGTCCCATTGATCAACATACATAGAATGAATATTATCTAATTCTTCATCTTTTCTAATCGCATTCATATCTGTATATAATCCAGTATGTTTTTCAAAATGATAACGATGTAATGCATCTCTTTTCCACTTGGCAAGAGAATGAATAATTTCTATTTCATCATTATGATTTAATTCAAAAGATGTAAAAGAAACAGGTTTTTCTCTACCACTTAAATTATCATTTAATCCAGTATTCTTTAAAAGAAATAGCGGAGCAGATACACGTGTTAATCTTAATTGCTCAGCTAATCTTCTTTCAAACGTATCTTTAATCATTTTAATAGCAACCTCAGTTTCAATTAAACTTAAATGAGGCTTATAGTCTTCAGGTATAATAATTTTACTCATATTTACACTTCCTTTTTATTTAATGATGATATTATATTATATAGTTTTTAAATAGTCAAAGAAATAAGAGTATATTTTTAGATATTATATAAAATATAAAAATGAAATAAAGAGATTTTCTAACTTCGATTGACTAAATTATATAAGTTGTATACAATGATGAAAAAAGAGGGGTGCAGTTATGAAAACATATGTCAGTACAAGAAAAAAACAAGAACCTGTCAATTTCTATCAAGCTGTTATTCAAGGAATGGCTAATGATGGTGGGCTATTTGTGCCTAATTTTGAATTAGAGACGATAGATATACAATCATTATTGGATAAAAATTATGTAGATATTGCGACAGAAATTATGACTTCATTTATTGATGAACAAGATAAAGAAGATATAAGGGATTTATGCCAAAAAGCATATACACATTTATTTAGCAAAGATGTTGTTCCAGTTGTAAAGGTAGGACAGCAATATATTGCTGAATTGTTTCAAGGCCCTACTGCCGCATTTAAAGATATGGCATTATCATTATTGCCATATTTTATGACTTATTCATTAAAGAAATTAGGAAAAGATCAAGAAGTTCTCATTTTAGCAGCAACTTCAGGTGATACAGGCAAAGCCGCTTTAGAAGGATTTAAAGATGTAGATAGTACAAGTATAAAAGTATTTTATCCAGTAGATGGTGTATCTTGTATTCAAAAACAACAAATGATTACACAATCTGGAAAGAATGTAGAAGTCATTGGTATACAGGGAAATTTTGATGATGCACAAAGAGCAGTGAAAGAAGCTTTTGTAAGTGAAGAGTTAAAAAATGTTTGTCAACAACATAATATCTTTTTATCATCAGCAAATTCAATTAATATAGGACGATTAATACCACAAATTGTTTATTATTTTTATGCATATATTACTTTAGTCAACCAAAAGGAAATAGAACTTGGAGAAGAAGTGAATTTTACAATTCCTAGTGGGAACTTTGGTAATTGCTTAGCAGGATATCTTGCAAAAGAAATGGGACTACCTGTTCATAAATTTATTATAGCTTCTAATAAAAATCATATACTTAGTGATTTCATTCAAACAGGAATATATGATGCAAATAGAGAATTCTATAAAACAAATGCGCCTGCAATGGATATATTGGTTTCAAGTAATCTTGAAAGATTGATATATATGTTATCATCTCATAAAGAAGATGTGAATCAATATATGAATACATTTAATAAAACAGGTGTTTATGAAGTGGATGAAGATATGAAAGATTTATTACATCAATACTTCTATGCTCATTATCAAAATGAACAAGATGTGTTAGATAATATTGAAGAATGCTATAACAAGTACCATTATCTTTTAGATACACATACAGCAGTAGGTTATGGTGTTTATAAACACTATGTGGATAAGACAAAAGATTCTACTAAAAATATACTTTTATCAACTGCTTCTCCATATAAATTTCCTCAATCTGTTTATCAGGCTCTTACACAAATACAGATAGATGATTATGACGCTATAGAGCAGTTGAATCAAATCACTGGAGTTCCTGTTCCTAAACCACTACAAAATATGAAAAACAGAGAAGTTCTACATCATCAAGTGATTAATAAAGATGAGATTGTCTCATACATACTCAAGAAAGTTGAGGAATTTTAAGATGAAAGTACGTGTAAAAGTTCCAGCTACAAGTGCGAACTTAGGTCCGGGTTTTGATGTTGCTGGTTTAGCTGTGACACTATATAATACTTTTGTTTTTGAATTACTTGATCATGGTTTAGAGATAACTGGGTGTCCTGAACAGTTTTGTAATGAAAATAATATGACATATCAAGCATTTGTTTCAGGGGCGAAGGATTGTGGATTGGAATTTCAAGGGTTGAAAATAGAATGTAGTGGGGATGTTCCTTATACAAGGGGACTTGGTAGTAGTTCAACTTGTATTGTTGCTGGAATTGTAGGGGCATATGCTTTTAAAGATCGAAGCGAAGATAGACAGGCGATTTTAGAACTTGCTACAAAAATAGAAGGGCATCCAGATAATGTTGCTCCAGCAATATTTGGTGGTTTAACTGTATCAGTGATGAGTGATACAGTCACAACACTTAATATTCCAGTAAAAAATGATTATCGTTTTGTTGCACTCATTCCACCTTTTACATTATCTACAGAAAAGTCACGTTCAGTACTTCCGCAAGTATTACCTAGACAAGATGCTATTAGAAATGTTTCACATCTTGCTTTAATGGTTGCTTCATTAATCAATGGGTTTGATGATGGATTGAAACTTGGGTTTAAGGATCATCTTCATCAACCTTATAGAGGAAGCTTAATTAAGAGGTATGATGAAATTATGAGTTTGTTAGAAAAAGATCCTCAAGTTTTAGGATGCTATTTATCAGGAGCTGGACCAACGATTATGGCCGTTATAAAAGCAGAAGATACAAAAGGTGTTGTACGTATGAAGGAATATCTTGCTCATTTATTAAAAGATTGGACTGTGATTAAGCTTGAATTAGATATGCGTGGATATACATGTGATTATGAATAAAATTTTGCAAATATATTAAAAATAAAAAGTTTGATATCATCTTGGAAGGCAAGATAATACCAAACTTTTTTGTTAGTTATACATAATATATTGGTATGAGTCTTTGATTTTTTGTTCAAAGGCTTTATTGATAGTGACTTGTTGTTCGAATATTTGAGATTTGAAATTTTGAAGATCGTTTTGTGATACTTGATCAGATGATTGTACAGCGACTGTAGATACAACAGCAGTTGGAAATTGTTTATGTATATCATCTATCATTTCTTGAAGATGATGTTTAATTGCTTGTAATGATCCTTCTTCATAGAAAAGAGTATCTATAATTAATAAAATCATATGTGTGGCTGAATAATCTTGATCTAAAACGACATAAGCTCCCAGTGCTTGAGATAAGGACAATTGTTGGAGTGGATATTGTTTGGTGATATCTAGATTTTGCATAAAGTAGTAAGGGATAAAGAAGACTTTTTCTTCTTTTTTTGTATGAACAGATTGTTCTTGTATGGGTTGAATGAACAACATATCACTATATAATGAAAAGATTACATTATCATTATAGGTAGGTTTCATAGTCTTTAATTCCTGTATACCGTCATAAAGAGTATCAAAGATATGATCATCATATTCCATATCATCTATATACTCATAAATATCATCTTTTGTTATAGAATCGATATATTCATAAAGTTTTTTCATACCATCACCTCAAATTAGCAGTATATCATAAATTAAGTATTATTCAACTTAATATTTATATTTGCTTATTTTTATATGATTCTAAAAAAATAAGAAAGATATGTAAAAAAATATCAAAAATGATAAGACGACAAATTGACTTGAAAAATATTTTTCACTATAATATGGATTAAATAAAGGCGGGAGAGAGTATGTTTACAAAAAGAGAATTATTAAGTATACCAAATATATTATGTTATATTAGAATATTATTAGTACCAGTATTTATTTATACATATTTTTATACAAGTGATGAAAATGGTCATATGTTATCGGCAGGTATTTTAATACTGTCAAGTCTCAGTGATTTCTTTGATGGATTTATTGCAAGACGTTTTCATATGATAACAAATTTTGGAAAGTTGATTGATCCAGTAGCTGATAAACTCACTCAGTTTGTGGTGGCATTTGCACTCATGTATACATATCCTGCTTATACATTGTTAGTTATATTGATTATATTAAAAGATGGTATGTTATTGTTCTTTGGGTATTATGTTTATAAGAAGACAGGTAGACATTTAGAACAGGCACAGATGCCAGGGAAAATCGCAACAGCTGTATTCTTTGTGGTATCTATTGTATTGATTGCTTTCTATATACCTCATACAGTTATGTCAATGATTATGATTTATGCTACTGCAATCTTGATGTTTATTGCAATGTTGTATTATGGAAATGGTTTATATAAATTGTATCGTACAAGTGGGATGTAATATCTCACTTTTTTTGATATACAAATTGATGTATAATAAGTTTAGAGGTGGTACATATGGAAGGAATTTCTAATACGACAACTGTAGATGAAAAGACGATGAAGATATGGAATGAATTTTATTTTAAACATGTGACTTTTAAGACTCGTCATAAAAGCTTATGGGCCTCAATTCTGGTAGGTATACTTGGTGGTGTATTGATAGGTAGAGTTAATCTTGTGATGGATATTATAGGAGTTATTTTTATATGTTTAGCCATTTATCTTGTGATGATTATTGAGGTTATTCCATTAATAAGAATGCATAAATCAGTTATGAATCATATGAGTTTTGAAATTCCTTATATTTTCTATGAAAATTATTTTAGATATACTTCTAAAGGTTTAGAATGTCAAGCAGAATATAAAGATGTCTCTTATATATATGAAACAATGGATTACATCTATTTTTACTTTGCAAATAATAGGCGTGTATATATTGTTGATAAACATCAGTGGGATCAAGAGACACAAGAAAAAGTCAGTCATATTTTCATGAAATATGATCATTATAAAAAATATTGAGAGGATAATTATGAATAAAAAAAGAGAAATGAAAGAACAATGCTATTTAGAAGCTTTAGAAAATGGTGTTGTATCAGTAGAGATGATTATTAATAGATTAAGACAAATAAAAGATAAGGAAGGTATATTTGATAAACATATACTTGATCATGATTATATGGAAACAATTCTAGATTTAGAATTATCACTAGCTTCATTGTGTATTCTTCTTAGAAAGATGTCTGAAAATGTTTTTATTATGATAAGTGATGATTTAAGAATAGATATGAATAGTATTATTCATTCAAATCGTTTTGAATATTGTGATGGTGAAATTGTAGTTTATTCTCAAAAGGGAAGAGAAGAAGTGGATTTAGATCATTTATTAAGTTTTTGTCATTCTATACTTTCAAATGACAAAGTTTGTAATACAGCTCACCTATAATAATACTGGTGATAAAAATGGATATGAGGAAAAATGTAGGGATTATCTTAATGATGTTAGGTGTCTTATTGACAATTAATCAAAGTGGGCAAGAAAATGAATTTATATTACAGATGGTATCGATGATGAAAATGTATTGGCCACTTATATTAAGTTTTATGGGTATATATTTTATCTCTGTTCCAAAAAAGAAAAAGTAAAAAGTACGAGATATAGAGTCCTGAGGGGAGTTCTACATCTCGTATTTTTTATTTTGTTTGATGTAAGCGTCGATATTGATTAGGTGTCATATTTGTAAATTTTTTAAATGTTTGCGTAAAGTAGGATTGTGAAGAAAAACCTACTGTTTCTGATATTTCAGATATTGAAAGACTTGATGTTTTTAAGAGGGTTTTACATACTGAAAGGCGTTTGGAATTTAGATAATTTATAGGTGATATGCCTAGAGCATCTTTAAAAAGATGAGAAATATAAAATTTATTGAGATTGGTTTGATTGGCTAATGAATCTAGAGTAATATTTTCAAAATAATTGGTATCTATATATTCTTTGATTCGACTGACTTCTCTGTTGAATGGCAATGATTTCGTATTTGAATTATAGATACTATTGTGAATATGACGCATGATTTTTAAGATGATGATTTTTAAAAAGTTTTGGCAAATATTTTCATAACCATATTCTTTGTTTTGACTTTCTTGAAGTAATTGATTTAAGCATAGTTCTAATTCATGTCTATATCTATCAAAATTTTGATGGATATAAGGGACATATTGCTGATCGTAAGTCATAGTAAATCCATCAATACCTAAAGCTATATATTCTAAAGCACCTTCTATTGAAGAGTCTTCGTGATGATAGATGTGAGGATTTACAATAATTATATCATTTTTATGGATAGGAAAAGTTTTGTTTTCGACAGTGAATGTTCCCGTACCATTCATTACAAAGAATATTTCTGTATATTGGTGAAAATGTTTTAAACTTTTCCAATCATTTCCGTATTTTGCATGAGTAATATATTTTAAAGATGCATCATAGTGGATGGTGTTATTATCTGTGATATTTGTATGTTTATTGCTCATTTTGCAACCCCTTTCATTGAATACGATTTCATTTTATAATTTTTCATGTAAAAAAGCAATATATATAAAACAATAAACAAATTTTCTATATATAAAGCGGTTACATTTATATATATTGGTATTAGAGGATATTCATGAAGGAGGAAAAAACAGTATGAATACAAAAAAAGCGTTAACAATGGGATTATCTCTAGTGTTAGCAGGAACATTACTTGTTGGATGTGGAGGAAATAATAATTCATCTACAAGTGATGCATCAGGAAAAACTTTAAAGATTGCTGGATTAGATGGTGGTTATGGTACGAAAGGATGGGAAGCAGTTGCTAAAGCATTTGAAGAACAAACAGGTGCTAAAGTCGAATTACAATTCGAAAAAAATATTGCTGAAACTTTAAGACCGGTCATTACTTCTGGTAAAGATGTACCTGATATTATTTATTTATCTGTTGGTGCTGAAGGTGGATTAACAGATACTATGGTTAAAGAAAAACAAATTCAAGAAATCAGTGATGTGTTAGACATGACTGTTCCTGGAGAAGAAGCTAAAGTAAAAGATGAATTATTGGATGGTATGACAAATTCATTTACATCTTCTCCTTATGGTGATGGTAAGCTTTATTTAGCTCCTATTAACTATGGACCATGCGGTTTATTCTATAATGCTGGTTTATTTAAAGAAAAGGGTTGGAAAGTTCCAACAACTTGGGATGAAATGTTTGAATTAGGTGAAACTGCTAAAAAGGAAGGAATTGCTTTATTCACTTATCCAACAACTGGATACTTTGATGCATTCTTTAGTGCATTATTAAATGAAGCTGTAGGGCCTGAAAATTATACAAAATTAATGCAATATGATACAGCTACATGGAAATCTGCAGAAACTAAAAAAGCATTTGAAATTGTTGGTAAACTAGCAACTTATACAGAAAAGAATACAGTTGCTAATGCTAATGGTGAAAACTTTACTAAGAATCAACAATTAATTCTTGATAATAAAGCTTTATTCTGTCCAAATGGTAACTGGTTACCTGGAGAAATGAAAGATGCTCCTAGAGCTGAAGGATTTGAATGGGGATTTACTGCTTTACCAAAATTAACTGCAAACGGTGATGCATATTCTACTACATTTACTGAACAAATGTATATCCCATCTAAAGCTAGTAATGTGGATTTAGCTAAACAATTTATTGCATTCTGTTATGGAGATCAAGCAACTAAATTGTTCTATGAAAATGGTGGAGCTGTCATGCCTACAACATCTGCATCTTCTAACATAACAGATGAATCTACTAAAACTGTGTACTCTGTATATGATAATGGAGCAAAAGCTTGTGCTGTTGGTTTCGCTGCTGCAGATCCTATCGAAGGTGTTGATTTAACAAGTGCTGAGGGTATTTTATATGGTACTGTTAATTCTGTTGTTACTGGAGATAAGACTGTAGATCAATGGTATGACGAAGTTATAAAAGCTGTAGAAAAATTCGATAAGTAATAAATAGCGGCGAAATTCGCCGCTATTTTAGAAAGGAAAACATATGAACAAGAAGAAAGAAAAAAGAAGATTTATTATTATCTGTTTAGCCCCAGCAACTATATTATTTACGTTGTTCATGATTGTTCCAACAATAAATGTATTTTGGATGTCAACATTAAAATGGGGCGGTTTATCATCAAATAAGAGTTTTGTAGGTTTTCAAAACTTTATAACTGCATTTCAAGATATGAACTTTATTCGTTCTTTACAAAATACGATATTGATTATTGCTGTGGTGACTGTTGTGACTATGGCATTAGCAATACTTTTTGCATCAATACTTGTTAGAGAAAAAATCAAGGGACAAAATTTCTTTAGAATAATATTCTATATTCCAAATATTTTATCTGTTGTTGTTATTTCATCTATCTTTGCAGCTATTTATGATCCATCAACTAATGGGTTGATTAATAGTATCATTGGATTATTTAAACCTGAAACATGGGAAACTGTAAAGTTTTTAGGTGATCAAGGGATTGTTATCTATGCTGTGATTGGTGCGCTTATTTGGCAAGCAATAGGATATTATATGGTTATGTATAT
>DEPZ01000023.1 GCA_002359025.1 Erysipelotrichaceae bacterium UBA3379
GTCACAATGACCTGTCAAACGTACTATCGGGTAGGAAATCCTACAATTTCATAATCAACAGTACACATTAAAAACAGAATATTAAACATGCTAAATTCTCGACTATAGGTATTAAAAAACGGGAAGGTATTTCTTCCCGTATTAGTTTAGAATCTAAAACTCCAAAACACCATGTTATTTTAGATTAGCTTTACTTTATTCCAATATTTTAACTTCAATATCTTTCAAAACATGATCAATCATTTCCTTTGTTGCCAGATCATCGCTAAAGGCAGTTGCACCTCCACATGCACTCGCAAGTTTCAAAGCCCATTCATAATCACGTGCTTGCGTATATCCTGCCACAAATCCAGCTACCATAGAATCACCACTTCCCACAGAATTAATCAACTTTCCATTCGCCGCATTAGAAAGATAAACATGTTCTTCTGTAACCAAAATAGCTCCATCTTTTCCCAAAGAAACCAAGACATTCTTAGCACCTTTCTCTCTTAACTTATTTGCATAATCAATTATTTCTTCTCTTGTATTTATTTTTACATGAAATAATTCTTCAAGTTCTGCAAGATTTGGCTTAATCAAAAATGGCTTATATATAAGTACATTTAATAAAAGATTCTTATTTGTATCAATGATAAATTCTATATCCTTATCTTTTAATCTTTCAATGATTTGAGAATAAATATCTTGTGGTAAACTCGAAGGCACACTTCCAGCCATAATCAAGTAATCTCCATTATTCATTGTTTTTATTTGATCAAAAAGATGTTCTAAATCCAATGAAGAAATATCTGGTCCATTGGCATTTATTTCAGTCTCTTCCTTGCCTTTTATTTTCACATTTATACGAGAAACTCCATGTGTTAAATGACATAAATGAAAATCAATTCCTCTATCTTTCAACATATCTTCAATCTGTTTTCCAGTAAAACCACCTACAAATCCCAAAGCAGTATTATCAATACTCAATCTCTGTAATATAGTAGACACATTGAATCCTTTTCCTCCAGGATATATCTTTTCATAATAACTGCGATTTGTTTGTCCCAATTCTAAATCATCTAATTTCATTATATAATCCAGTGATGGATTAAGCGTAAGTGTATAAATCATAAAATACCTCTTTTCTTTTTTCTATATTATATAATACTTTCACTAAGATAAACAATCTTTATCAAATTATGAAAATAAGATACAACTTTCCTTTATTTTTATTATAATAAAGAAAACAAGGAGGAGTATTATGCTAACAATTGGATTCATTGGCAATGGAAAAAGTACAAACAGATACCATATGCCCTTTATCTTACAAAGACCTGAAAAATTAAAAGTTAAAATGATTTATTCACGTAATCATGCGCATGATGCATGGGATGAAATTCCTGGAGTTATTTATACTGGAAATCTAGATGAATTATTAAATGACCCAGATATACAAGTTATTGTTGTTTCTACACCTGGACCAACACACTATGAATTTGCTAAAATGGTATTAAATGCCAATAAAAACTGTGTTGTAGAAAAACCTTTTGTAGAAACAAGCGCTCAAGCGAGAGAGTTGTTTGAACTTGCAGCTTCTAAGGGATTAATGTTGCAATGCTATCAAAACAGACGTTTCGACAGTGACTTCCTTACTGTTCAAGAAGTTATTGAATCAAAAAAATTAGGAGATTTATTAGAATTAGAAATGCACTTTGATTACTATCGACCTTATATTCCAGAAAATTGTGATCATTTTAGTCAAATCAATTCGTATCTTTATGGACATGGTTGCCACACATTAGATCAAGTTATTTCATACTTTGGTAAACCCGACCAAGTTCACTATGATGTAAGACAATTGCTAGGACAAGGAAGAATGAATGATTATTTTGATTTAGATTTATATTATGGTGTTTTCAAAGTTTCGGTTAAATCCAGCTACTTTAGAATTAAAGAACGACCAAGTTTTGTGATTTATGGCAAAAAAGGTATGTTTATCAAAGAAAAAAAGGATAAACAAGAAGAACATTTGAAATTATTCTATATGCCAGATCATGAAGACTTTGGTGTTGATCGTCCTGAAGATTATGGTACACTCATCTACTACGATGATAAGGGACATTATCATGAAGAAAAAGTTATTTCAAAAACTGGTGATTATGGAAGATATTATGATGCATTATATGAAACAATAATTCATGGAAAAGAAAAACTTGTAAAGGATGAAGAAACTCTTCTTCAATTAGAAATATTAGAAAAAGGAATCTCTACTTTAAAATAGTCAAAGGGTGATAGTTTGCTATCACCCTTTGTTAAATTTTGTATCAATATATATCATTGATGGATAACTTTCTTGATATGAAGCAACTAACCATTTTTGACTAAGATATTCATTGATGACTTTTATAATCTCATCAATAGGATATGACTCACCCGTACATTCTAGTTCCATCCCACAACATGAACATCCACCTACTGTATGTAATGTATAATCAATATGGTGTTGTTTCAATAATTCATTTAATTCCATGACCATAATGACATCAATACTTGCTTGCATAATTCCTCCTAATGAATATCTCTTAATATCAATCCTAATTCCAATCCTCTTTTAAATTGGACAAAACCATAATCAAAATAAAACTGATGGAAAGCCGACTCTAATGTTTCAAACTCTTGTTTTGAAAGAGAAAGTTCTTGCTGATCAATACGTTGATAAAGTTCATCCATAATACTTAAAAAACGATCATCTACATTCTTCATCATTTCTCTTTCCATCTCTGAAAGAATAATATCCGAAGAATATATCTGTTTTAATACATCTTCATGAGTATTTACATTATCCATATATTTTCCTCTTTCCACCTACCCCATCTCATTATACACTGCCCTACACTTTTTTCCAATGAAGATTTAAAAAAAGATAAATCATATCATTCCATAAGGCACCTCCATGAGTAGATTTGGAAACACCTAGATGCTTATATCCAAATTTTTCATAAAAACCTATTAAATGATCTTTACATGTTAAAATGATTCCTTCTTTATTTCTTTGTCTTGCCAATTCTATATATGCATTCATGAGTTTTGTCGCATAACCTTGATGTTGATACGTTACATCAACATCCAATCCAAACACAGTCATATACTTTCCATTTTCTTCATGTAAAGAAGCATCATGATACAATTCATCATATAATATTTGACTATTTGTAGAACATCCATTAATAAACCCTATAATTTTCTTATTTTCTTCTAAAACAAGAAAATTTTCTCTAAATGCCAAATATCGTGATTCAAACTCTTTTAAAGACGCAGCTTCTTGACTTGGAAAGCATCTTTTTTCAATATTTGCTATTTGAATTAAATCCTCCTTTGTTGCTTTACGTATTTCCATAATAACCCTCACTTCCATTTCTGCATAAATTCTTGCTTGACATCTAAAAATTTAGATATATATTGCATCATTGTATATAAAAGTGCTCTATTTTCAAATTCATATCTCATATATGGCAAATCATCTTTTTCAAAGAGATGATTTAACTCTTGCAGTTTCTCTTTTAACCCTATTACATCATTATCTTTATGAAACTCTTGAGATACATCATAGAGATATTCAGATATATAGTTTGATTGTTTACCTGTCCATTTCACTTTCATCATTAAATCATATATATCTTTTAAAATATGTAATTGACTTTGTCTCATATAAAGATATTCTAATTCATACTTTGAATCACCATATAATTGATTATTCATATCTAAATAAACCTCTGATATCATGACATCAATTGTTTGAAATATTTTATCAAACTCATCATAAAGAATACCACTCTTTGTTTCCTTATTCAAACAAAGAGACATACTTTTCATCATACCTTTGATGGTTTCATCTAACTCATACATTGATTGTTTAATTTTCTCTTTATTAGAACGCGTATATAAATTAATAACAAATCCTACAAATATACCTATACCAAAAATCATCATTTCATTACATATCCATTCTATAGACATACTTTTTTCAATCAAATAATGAGTTGTAATGACAGAGTTCATAGCAAGTCCGTCCTCTAATTTCAACAAAAAAGAAAAGCTAACAAACACAACCAAGAAAATAGAAAAACTCAATGCACTATATCCAACCAAATGAAAAACAATATAAGCACTGATTAACGATAAAATAAAAGATGCAATTCTTTTTAAACAAATCGTTAATGTCTCTTTCTTTGTATTTTGTATCGTTAATAATCCTACTAT
>DEPZ01000012.1 GCA_002359025.1 Erysipelotrichaceae bacterium UBA3379
TTCAATATATTTAAATTTATACCATAATATTTTCAAATATCAAGAATATTATATCTAATTTATATTTTGACTTGCTTATGACGTGACGTCATCATTTATAATACTGAGTGAGGTGAAAACAATGAAATCGCAAAATGCATACAAAAACACAAAAGAACTTTATTTTAAACAAACATCTATCTTTCATATAAAAGAGATAGCTTATGAATAATGTTTTAACTGTCTATCAATTAACAAAAAGTTACAATAAAAATAAAGTTCTTAACAACTTATCATTCGAAGTAAAAAAAGGTGAAGTCTTTGGAATTTTAGGTATGAATGGTGCCGGGAAAACAACACTCCTTGAATGTATTGAAGGATATAAAAAATATGATTCTGGTAATATACAAATTCATGGAACAATTGGTATCCAGTTACAAACATCATGCCTTCCTTCCTATGTGAAAGTCAAAGAAGCCTTAGTATTATTTTCTAAATGGAACAAAACCAATATTGATACTTCTCTTATTACCGCTTTAAATATTCATGATATAGAAAACAAAACATACACACAGCTCTCTACCGGACAAAAAAGACGATTACATTTATTACTTGCTTTATTCAATCATCCTGATATTCTTTTTCTCGATGAACCAACAGCTGGACTAGATGTAGAAGGTCGTATTGAACTTCATGAAGTGCTACGACAGTTGCAAAAACAAGGAACCACAATTATTATGACCAGTCATGATATGAATGAAGTAGAAAGCTTATGTGACCGTATCGTCATCTTACACCATGGAACACATGCTTACTTAGGAACCATTGATGAATTAAAAAAAGCTATTCATAGACATCATACAATCCAAATTATTACCAAATCTCATGTCTATACATATACAACCCATCATGTTGCCCAAACACTATTGAACATTTTACAAGATTTTAAAGAAAAAAACATAGATATTCAAGATATCAAATTGACTCAAGGAACTTTAGAAGAGCATCTTATTTATATGACAAAGGAGTGAAAACAATGAATGCTTTATTATATGGAATCTTTTTACAATTTAAAATGGATATTCGCTCAAAAACACTACTTATTACTTGTTATATTGTTCCATTGTTGTTTTTTCTTATTGTGGGAAATATTTTTTCATCCATTATCCCCAATAGCCAAGAAACACTTATCCAATCAATGACAATCATGGGTATTTCAATGGGAAGTTTAATTGGGTTGCCTCCTTCCATTCTAGAAATTTATGGAACTGATATTCAAAAAACATACCATGCTCATCATATCCCTAAATATTTTGGAATTGTCACACTGACTGTTTCAACATTTATTCACTTAATGTTTATGAGTCTCATTATTTTTATAAGCGCACCATATATCTTCAATGCAAAAACACCAGACAATATATCACTCTATTTTCTATCTTTATGCTTTCCTATTATAACATCAATCTTACTTGCCTGCATTTTAGGGCTTCTATGTAAAGATCAAGCCAAACTCACCATGTTAAGCCAAATTCTCTTTTTACCATCAATCATGTTATCAGGAATCATGTTTGATGCTTCTCTTTTACCATCGTTTCTACAAATTATTGGTAAAATCTTACCTGCCACCCAAGGATTTCATCTTCTTTTACAAAAGAATACATCCTATACGAATTGGTTTAGCTTATTTATTATTTCCATTCTATCGCTTATACTCATAAGTCTGTTATTAAGGAAAAAATCGCACATATAAAGTGCGATTTTTAGTATTTTAATACTGAATAAACATCATATTTTTCTAAAAGCTTTCTACCATTTAATGCCTCTAATTCAATCAAAAAGACAATTCCAACGATATTTCCACCCATTTTTTCAATTAAAGAAGCAGCTGCTTCAACTGTTCCACCTGTTGCAAGTAGATCATCAACAATCAAAACATTTTGACCTGGTTGAATGCTATCACTATGCATTTGAATTTCATTGTGACCATATTCAAGTTCGTATTTTTGACTTACCACTTCTCTTGGTAATTTCCCAGGTTTTCTTACCGGAACAAATCCAGCATTTAATTCAATAGCAACTGGACAACCAAACAAGAAGCCTCTTGCTTCCGGTCCAACTACAACATCTACATTTTTATCTTGTGCATATTCTTTGATTAAACGAATTGATTCACGATAAGCCTCTTTATCTGCTAATAAAGGTGTCACATCTCTAAAAAGAACACCTTCTTCAGGAAAGTCTTGTATATCAGCAATATATTTTTTTAAATCCATATCTTATCCTCCTTAATTTTCATTATATCAAACTTTATTTTATGAATAAAGTTACATTATATCTTTTACTATAAAATTAATATTTTTTTGATTTCTAAATTCATTAATACCAAGCGTTCCAATTAATGAAATCGTTTGTTGATCTTTTAATTGATTGTACAAAGATCCTTTATTAAA
Organism: Erysipelotrichaceae bacterium UBA3379; assembly: GCA_002359025.1. Taxonomy (GTDB): domain Bacteria; phylum Bacillota_I; class Bacilli_A; order Erysipelotrichales; family Coprobacillaceae; genus UBA3379. Next base: position 2,433 of record DEPZ01000012.1, read on the forward strand.
TAACAATGCAGAAAATTTAACATGTGAACATTCTATATCTATCTTCAAATGTTTTCCTTCACTTAATAGATAAATACGTGATATAGGCATATCAGATAGAAGATATAATGGTTCTTCATTACACATTCCAAAAGGTTCTAATAATGATAATGACTCAATATTTTCTATAGACAAATCATTTTCATTGATTAATAAAACAGAAGTTGATGCTTCTAATGTCACATCTTGTAATGCTTCTTGTATACAATGATAGAATGTTTCATAATGTTCTTCATCAATACTAAATCCTCCTGCTAAAGCATGTCCTCCAAAAGCAATAAATTGTTCTTGATGAGTTGTAAAAAATTCATGTAAAGAAAATCCTTCTACACTTCTTGCACTTCCTTTATAAATTCCTGTTGTCTTATCATAATGCATGACAAAACTTGGTTTTTCATATTGTCTTGTATATTTTCCAGCAATCAAACCTACGAGTCCTTCATGAACGTCTTCACTTGCATAATAAAGAAATGGATCATCTGATGATGAATGAGCCAAAGCATATTGTTCATTTGTCATAGATTGTCGTTTTGCATTAATTTGTGTTGCTATACTAGAAACTTTCATCAATAAATCCTGAGGTGCATTTTTTAAAAAGTATTTTACTAATATATTAGGATTGCATAATTCCGGTAAACGTCCAAATGAATTGATTTTTGGCGCAATTGTAAACCCAATAGTTGACGAAGAATAATTCTTTTGATCTCCTAGTAAAAGTTCTATAGGTGTATATTTTTCTTCTTTCATAAATAATAATGCACGTCTCACTAAAGAACGATTCTCATCTAATAGAGGCATCATATCAGATATTGTTGTAATTGCAGCCAGACAATACAAATATTTATCATGTCTTTCCAACAAAGCACTCGCAAGTTTATAGGCAACAAATCCACCTGAAATTTCTTTAAACGGATAATCCGGCGATAATTTGGTATGAATAAATGAACATGCATCAGGTAAGTCTTGATCAAATTGATGATGATCAGTCACTATAACATCTATACCTAAGCTATTTGCACATTCAATTGCTTCAAAAGCCTTTACTCCATTATCTACAGTAATGATTAATGAATAACCTCTGCTTGCCATCTGTTTCACTCTTTGCATATTTAAACCATACCCATCATCGAATCGATTAGGAATATGATATCCTACATGTACGCCTAATTCTAAAAAAGCTTGTACTAATATTGTCGTTGCTAGAATACCATCACAATCATAATCTCCATAAATGCATATCTTTTCTTTATTCTCTATTGCTTCATGAATTCTATCTAATGTAATATCAGCTTCTTCAAACAAAGAAAAGTCATGGTATATTAATTTAGGATTTAAGAATGTTTTTAATGTTTCGTCATCATAGTGATGAAAATCTAGAACTTTTGCGAGTAATGAATTAATATTGAGTTTTTCTTGTATTGTTTGATAATCCTGTGATTGTATAATTTTATATTCCATCTCTTCACCTCAAAAAGAAAAATAACTGTTACACAGTTATTTTGCAATTAATTCTTTAAAATCTTCAATGTTCATGCTTGACGCTTCTTTAATGACCTTAAATTTCAAATAATCAAAAATATCAGAAAAACGAAGTGACATAATATCATCAATCACATCACACATAGCCATTGAATCTTCATTTTTCCATTTAACTGTATACAAATAATCTTTAATATCGTTTGCATTTATATCATGAACACCCTCAGATTTAAACTCGTTTGCTTTTACGCGAATTAAAAATAATATATCTAAAGGGAGTTTATGACTCAAATCAATTTCCATATCATACACTTCCTAACATATTTCCTTATCTTTCAACATATCTATTATAAAGGAAAATGAATAATAAAGGAAGTGTTTTATGAAAAGAAAATTAATCAATTCATTTCTTATATTAAGTGGCAGTACACTCATATCTAAGATTTTCTCTATACTCAATAGAATCTTATTATCCAGATTACTTCATGAACAAGGTATGGCTTTATACATCCTTGTTGTTCCAACACTTTCTTTATGCATAACGCTTGCTCAGTTTTCAGTTCCTTCTGCTGTTTTTAGACTTGTTTCTAATCCAAGATATCAAAATAAAAAAGTCATTCTTTCTGGATTAATGATCTGTTTTTTAACATGTATTATGATTATCTTATCTTTGTTTTGTTTTTCTTATACCATTTCCTATCAATTACTTAAAAACAAAGATGCATATTTACCAATATTAAGTATCATTCCTTTTGTTCCTTTAGTAGCATTAAGTGGAATTATTAAAAACTATTATTTAGGAAAAGAGGATGTCTTTTCTTTATCTCTTGCGCAATTTATTGAAGAAGTTGTAAGAATTATTGTCACTTATTTTCTCATAACATTTTTTAAAGAATTTTCTTTGTCTATACTTGTGTCATTCGCTTTTTTGTCTATGAGTGCAGGTGAATTTTGTTCTATATGTTATTTGTATTTCAAGCATCCTAGACCTATTCTCCCTAATATACTAGTTCCTTATAATAAAGATAACTTTATTCTCAAAGATATGATGCATATTGCTTTACCTCTCACTGGTTCTCGACTCTTACATGTCTTTTATAATTTTATAGAACCAATGATTCTTATTCACTTTTTAACCCGTCTTTCTTTAAGTGAAACTTATATACAACAAGAATATGCAATTATTAATGGCTATGTCATTTCACTATTGTTAACACCGACTTTCTTTAACAATGTGATATTAAGATTACTCGTTCCTATTTTTAATAAAGACATTGCCTATCATCAAAACAAAGCCTTACAAAAGCATATCCTTTTAGGCTTATTATCTTCTTTATGTATAAGTATACCTTTTACACTATTGTTTTATTTCTATGGAGATTATTGCTTACTTATTATGTACAATACAAAAAAGGGATACACATATCTCAAATACATGTCCATCCCTTTTACTCTCTTTTATTTACAAACTCCATTAAGTGCAGCATTACAATGCTTAAATAAAAATCGTGTGATGTTTATATTAAGCGTTATTGAAATTCTTATCGAACTTATCTTTTTATTTATTCTCATTCCTATTTATCATGTTGCAAGTGTCGCTATTGTTGTCTTGCTTGGATTGCTTTCAACACTTCTGAGTTCATTTTATTTTGTCTATAAATATGTTTTTTCTATGCAATAACAAGACACTGATATGGAAGTAGTTTTCCTTCATTGACTTCATCATAGTTATTTAACATAACTGTTCCTTTTATAATATCTATTGCTGTCTCTTGATTTGTAAAGTTACAATAGATTGTCACAGTGTTCCCTTGATGTTTTCTTTGATAAGCGATAACTTGATCAGGCGTATCTAATGCTATAAAATCACCATAAATAAGTATCTCTCTGACAGGTGAATCTTGTCTCAATTGAATCATTTTTTGATAGAAATGGAAAACAGAATGATTATCCTTGAGTTGTTGTTCAACATGAATAGATGTATAATTAGGATTCATTTTGATCCATGGTTGATGATCACTAAATCCAGCATACTCTTTATCATTCCAATGCATAGGTGTACGTGTATTATCACGACTTCTTAAATTAAGAAAATGCAATGCTTCTTCTTTAGAATATCCCTCTTCCATTGCACGATGATATTGTGCATGAGAATTGATATCATCAAAATCATCAATAGATGTACGTTCAAAATTACACATTCCTATTTCCTCACCTTGATAGATAAAAGGTGTTCCTCTTAAATAAAAGAACATACAACCAAGCATTGTTATAGAATAATAATTTCTATCCTCTTTATTAACAATCAATTTATCTATCGAACGAGGTTGATCATGATTTTCTAAAAATGGGGCAGACCAACCAATCTTTTGTATTTCTCTTTGACTTTCAAACAACATATCTTTATATTGTTTGACACTCCAGTCACGACGTTGAAACCAATCTTCACTTTCACTGATATCAAAGTTTGTATAGTTAAAATCAAACATCATTGAAAAGCATCCTTCATCTCCAATAAAAATACCTAAATCTTTATAAGGAACACCAACTGCTTCAGCAACTGTAGCACAGTTATGTAAATCAAAAGTTTTTTCTCTTAACTCTTTAAAAAACACCTCTATACCAGGTAGATTTCTTGAATAAGGAAAACATGAAGATAAGCCATCAACCCCATCAATAGGACCATCTTGATAAGATTGGTCTTTTTTCATAAAATTAATCGCATCTACTCTAAATCCAGCAATTCCTTTTTCTAGCCACCAATTGATCATTTTATAAATATCTTCTCTCATTTGTGGATTTTCCCAATTCAAATCAGGCTGACCAGACGCAAAAGTATGATAATAATAATCATCTGTTCCTTCAACATTCTCCCATACCGATCCACCAAAAACAGAACGCCAATTATTAGGTGCTTTTCCATTTTTTCCTTTTTTAAAAGTATAATAATCTCTATAAGGACTATTTGGATCTTTTAATGCCTCTTGAAACCAATGATGTTGATAGGAAGTATGATTGACCACCAAATCTAACATAATTTTGATATCACGCTTTTTTGCTTCTAGAATAAGTTCATCTAAATCTTCCATAGTTCCAAAATCAGGATGAATAGCATAATAATCTGAAATATCATATCCATTATCTTGCATTGGAGATGCAAAGATAGGACAAATCCATATTAATGTAATTCCTAAATCTTTTAAATAATCCAACTTAGAAGTAATTCCCTTTAAATCACCTATTCCATCATGATTAGAATCCTTAAAACTCTTTGGATATATTTGATATCCAACTTCTCTTTTCCACCAGTCTTTCATAATATTCCTCCTTTTCTTCTATTCTATCAAAAACATAAAAATAATTCATATTTTTTTCGTAAAATAAAAACAGTCAATAATGACTGTTCTACCCTTTTAAACCTCTCGATTGTCTATCCATATCCTCAATTACTATATCATAGATTTCACCTAGGCTGGCACAATATTTAAGAACTTCCCATGGTTCATTTGTATGAAAATGAATTTTAATCAACTCATCATCACCTACAGCTAATAAGCAATCTCCTTGAAAATGAGATGTAAAATATTCACTAATAGTCTCTTCATTTAAGTCATGACCTTCAATTAATAGTTGTGTATCATAACGAAATTCTAACATATCCTTACTTCCTTTCATCAAACTGTTTTAACCACATTGAAAAAACTTTCAATCCTTCTTGAACTTCTTCAAGTTCATGAGTAAAACCAAATCTTAAATGATATTCTATTCCAAAACAACTTCCTGGCACAAAAAAGACTCCTGTTTCTTTTTGTAATCTTTCACAAAGTTCTTTTGACGGGATATCTAAGTCATACTTTAAAAAACAAACGGGTCCATCTTGAGGAATAATACATGTGATATGCGGTTCATCTTGTAACCATTTATGTAAATACTCTTTATTCGCTTTACATATTTCATAACTTCTTTGTAAAATAGCTTCCTTATTTTCTAAAACCAAACATCCTAAATAATCATCTAATGGACCACTGCTGATAATATGATAATCTCTTCTATAGTTAATCAGATCAATAACATCTTTTGGCCCTTTGACCCAGCCTAGTCTTAATCCAGCAAAAGAAAATACTTTAGAAAGACTTGATGTTACTATAGCCTTATCATAATAATCGCTAAAAGAAGGTGACAACATTTGACTATCATCATGATATCCACGATAGATTTCATCACACATTATATAACAATCATATTTTTTCGCAAGTTCTACAATATCTTGTATCATTTCTAGTGAAAATGTAGTACCTGTTGGATTGTTAGGAGAATTTAAGCATATCATCTTTGTTTTATGATGGATGACTTTTTCAAAGTCATCCATAGAAGGTAGCCAATTATTCTCTTCTAATAGAGGAACAAGTGAAACATCACACCCTAAAGAACGAGGGAAATCATATAATTGTTGATATGTTGGATATAAGCTGATGACATGATCTCCTGGTTCTAATAAACTCATCATGACCAGTTCATTAGCATTAATAGCGCCATGGGTAATTGTAATATTATCCAAAGAACCTGTTGTATATAATGATAGGATAGCCTTTTTTAAACGTTTTGAACCTACAATTGGACCATAGTCCTGTGTCATATTCATAATTGTCGAAGAAATATCTTCTTGTACATATTTTTGTAATTCATTTAAAGATAAAGATGACACACATGTCTCTGTAAGATTATACTTACAGTCTCCTTCATGATCTGTCATCCAAGTCTCTACTGCAAATTCTTCAATTTTCATTAATGCATAACCTTTTTCAAGAAATCTTTTGCTCTTTCTGTTTTAGGTTCTTTAAAGAAATCTTTCGTATTATTATCTTCTACAATTTTACCATTTTCTAAGAATATCACACGATCAGCAACAGTCTTTGCAAACCCCATTTCATGCGTCACAACAACCATTGTCATACCTTCTTTAGCAAGTTCTTGCATAACTTCTAAAACTTCAATAACCATTTCTGGATCTAATGCACTTGTTGGTTCATCAAATAACATAATTTCAGGATTCATACATAAACTTCTTGCTATTGCAACTCTTTGTTTTTGTCCACCTGATAACTTATTTGGATATTCATCTTGTTTATCTAATAAGCCAACTCTATCTAAATACATACAAGCAATTTGATTTGCTTCTTCTATATTTCTCTTTTTCACTTGAGTTTGTGCAAGTGTTAAGTTTTCTAAAACTGTCATATGTGGGAATAAGTTAAAATGTTGAAAAACAAATCCCATCTTACTCTTTAATTCTTTATATTTTTCTTTGTTATCAGGATTCAACTCTTCGTTATTTAAATAAACATGACCAGATTCAGGTTTTTCTAGACCATTAATACATCTTAAAACAGTACTTTTTCCTGAACCAGAAGGTCCTATCAAACAAACAATTTCACCTTTTTTGATTTCTAAAGAGACATCATCAACAGCTTTTAATTTTTTAAATGTCTTTGTAATATGTTCTATTTTAATCACTGACTGCCAACTTCCCTTCTATATATCTTCCTAAATAAGAAATACTAAGTGTCATAATCAAATAAAAGATTGCCGCAATACAATATGCAGATACTGCATCAAAATACTGTGTTCCTAATATCTGTGCACTTTTTAATAATTCTACTGCTCCAATTGTACTAATCAAAGATGAATCTTTAATCAAAGTAATAAATTCACTGATAAGTGGAGGAACAATTCTTTTAAATGCTTGAGGCAAGATAACAAGCTTCATTGTTTGTGTTGTTGATAACCCTAAAGTTTCACACGCTTCCCATTGACCTTTATCAACTCCATTAATACCACTTCTAATTAATTCAGTTGTATAAGCACCACTATTAATACTCATTGCTACAACACCAATAACAAATACATTAATTCTTAGCACTTCACCTGTCATAGCTGTATAAAAAGCTGGTACTACAGAGTATAACAATAAGATTTGTAATAACATTGGCGTTCCACGAATCGCCTCTACATAAACATTACCTAATATTCTAAACGCTGCAAACTTAGAACGTTTTGCAGTTGCTCCTAAAATACCAAATATTAATCCAAAGAAAAGGGATAGTGCTGCCAATATAAGTGAGATCACTGCCCCTTTTGCGAAGAATAATAGATATTCAGGAGTAAACATTTCACCAAATGCTGGAAACATACTATCCCTGTCCTTTCTTTTTATTATTCTAATCCAACTAGTTCATATTTTTCACATAATTCTTTGTAATCATCTGACGCAATAAATTTTTCAATACATTTATTTATTTTTTCAATCAATTCTGTATTTCCTTCTTTTGCAATAATATAGTTCTTTTCATCTAACAATGTTCCATCCAACATAACAAATTGTCCACTGCTTACATAATTTTTTGCGACACCAGAGTCTAAAACAACAGCATCAAATTGGTTAGATCCTAAACCAGTCATAATATCTTGAACATTGGCTATACTTGTTACTTTTGCACCTTTCACTTCATTTGCTGCTTTTTCACCAGTTGAACCTGTTTGTGCAGCCAATGATTTTCCTTCTAATTCATTAATACTTTTAATTGAGCTATTCTTTGGAACAAGTGCAACTTGTGCAGTTCCTAAATATGGGTCTGACCACTCAACTTTTCTTTTTTCATCATAAGTAAAACCAGAAATTCCTAAATCCACTTGGTCTCCTTGAATCTGTGTAACAATGTTATCAAAACTCATATTTCTAATTTCAAGTTTATAAGTTTTTCCTTCTTGTTCAGTTAAATATTGTTCAAATAGCTTTGCCATATCAATATCAAAACCAACAATTTCTCCATCAGTTGTAAGTGATTCATATGGTGGATAATCTGCTGATGTTGCTACTGTTAAAGTTACAGTTTCATCTTTATTTGCTGATGCTTCTTGATTACTTGATCCACATCCTACCATAGTTGCTGCTAAAGCAACAATTAACATTCCATTTAATAATTTCTTCATATTTCATCCCTCTTCTTTTTTCGTATTTTTTGATTTATATATAGTAAGCAATAAACTTACCGTATCAATCTTCTCCTTTGCATACATCTTCCCTCCTAATAAAAAAGTCCCTTAGCATAAGCTAAGAGACGAAATTATCGCGGTACCACTCTTTTTGATATATCAAAGATATATCCCCTCTTGTCTTTAAAGCAGACTGACTCAATATCCTATGTATTCAGATATCGCTCTCCAAAGTGCGCTTCATTTAAATTCCTATACTAACCTCACACCAACGTTAGCTCGCTTAAATATTCCTTTAAACTACTCTCTTTTTCACCGAGTTTTCTAATATGGCTATTATTATAAACAAAGTTTTTAAATTGTCAATAAGTTTTATGGATTTTTTTCAAATATATTATATAAAACCATAAATTATCTATAATATCAAAAAATATCTATTTATTTTTGGCTATTTCTAATTTATTTATACTTTTTTATTTTCTCACATATCTGAGATAGCTTCACAATTGGGCTATGTAATTCATCTAGCATTGATTGAATATCATCCAATTGCTGGTTAACTTCGATAATTTCCTGTTTATGAGATTGTATAGATTTTATTTCTTTTTTCATTTGATCACGTCGGTCTATCAAATAAACTGCCAGCATAATTAATCCTATGCCTAAGATAATATATATAGCACTCATGTAAACTCCTCCAATATAAATATATCCTGATTAACAATCATTATACATTATTTTTCTTGAAATTGCATGTGATATAAATGAGCATATTGTCCATCTAAGGCAAGTAATTCTTCATGTGAACCCTGTTCAACAATTCCATTTTCACTCAACACACAAATTCTTTTTGCATTTTTGATTGTAGACAATCTATGTGCAATCACAAAAGTTGTACGATTGCTTGCAAGTTTTTCTAATGACATTTGGACAATATGTTCACTATCATTATCCAAAGCACTTGTAGCTTCATCAAAAATTAAAATTGGTGGATTTTTCAAGAAAACTCTAGCTATAGATAGTCTTTGTTTTTGTCCTCCAGAAAGTTTAACCCCTCTTTGTCCACAATCCGTATTGTATCCTTCTGGTAATTCCATGATAAAATCATGCGCATTTGCTTTCTTTGCGGCTTCTATAACTTCTTCGTCACTTGCATCAAATTTACCATAACGAATATTATCCATAATTGTCCCTGCAAATAAATAAACATCCTGTTGAACAATTCCAATATTTTCTCTTAGACTTTTTAATTTCACATGTTTAATATCCTGATTATCAATCAAAATTCTACCTTTTGATGTCTCATAAAAACGTGGAAGCAGTGAGCAAAGTGTTGTTTTTCCAACTCCCGAACTTCCAACCAATGCAATATATTCTCCAGGTTTCACATCCAAATTAATATTTTGAAAAACATAATCTAAGTAATCATTATATGCAAAAGCTACATCTTGAAATTCTACATGACCTTCAACATTTTTTAATGTTATCGCATCTTTTTCATCTTGAATATCTGGTTCTATTTCTAAGATTTCCATAAATCTTTCAAAACCAGTTGCTCCTTCTTGAAATTGTTCTGTAAAATTAATTAATTTTTTTATTGGTTCAATTAAGTTTGTAATATATAAGACAAATGCGATTAAATCAGGTGTAGTAATTGCATTTTGACTAATAAATAAAGTACCAAAGAAAATAACAACAACTGTAATTAAACTTGTAAATGCATTTAATCCTGCATGGTATCTTCCCATGTGATAATAGCTGTTTCTTTTACTTTCTACAAAGTTCATATTTGCTTGTTGGAATTTCTTTATTTCTTTATCTTCATTCGCAAAACTTTTAACAACTCTAATTCCTGATAGATTATCTTCTATTGTAGCATTGATATCACCAATACGTTGTTTATTTCTTTTGTATGCTCTATGAAGTTTTTTATTATACCATACAGCAACAATAATCATTATAGGTATGAATGAAAATATCAATAAAGTTAAACCTAAATGAATACATGATAATATAACAAAAGCTCCAATAAATTTAATAAACGATATAACAATATCTTCAGGCCCATGATGATATAACTCAGTTAATGAAAAGATATCATTTGTAATTCGAGACATTAAATGTCCTGTCTTTTGTTCATCATAAAAACCAAAAGACAATTTTTGATAATGTTCAAATAATTCATTACGAATATCTCTTTCCATATATGTCCCCATAACATGTCCCTGATATGTAATAAAATAATTACAAAAATATTCTACAACAACCAATACAATCATGAAAATCCCTAATTGATAAATCAAACCAATATCGACAGGATCTTCTAATAAAATAACTCCAGTAATATATCTCGTTATTAACGGAAAAACCAAAGTAATTCCTGCAGCCACAATTGCACAAAACATATCTTTAAAAAACAAGACCTTATATGGCTTATAATATGAGAAAAACTTCTTTACTCTCCCTTTCATATATACCCCCTAATAAAATTTCACAATCTCATTTATTGATTTACGAGATGGTCTTTCAGGATCGAACTCACTATAACCTAACGCAATAACACTTAAAATATCTTCTTCAATATTTAAAATATCTTTTATCTTACTTGCATCTCTTATTCCCATAACCAAAGAAGATAAGCCTAATTCTCTAGCTTTTAGTAATAAAACCATATCATGCATTCCTACATCATAACATCCCCATCCATTACCTACTTCGTTTTCAGCTTCACCACTACGTTTAAAACCAGAACGATTTTTGATATATGAGGAAATAATCAAAACGGGTGCATCTTTAACATTTTCTTGATTAAATTCTGGTAAGCTTAACTTGATTTGATTTAGCATTTCTTTTGAAGTGACAACATGATAACGAATCACTTGTGAATTTTTCCAACTTGGTGCAAGTCTTGTTGCATCAATAATTTTTTCTAAATCTTCTCTTTTCACTTCTTTATTCAAATACTTTCTTATACTTTTTCTTTTCTCTAATAATTCTTGTAATTCCATAGCTCTCCCCCATTTCTAATAATCATTATAACACATTTCCAAAATTTAACGTATTCATTTCTTTAGAGAGTTGTTGATAATATTCACTTACATATAAAAAGTCTGCAAAAAAGCAGACATTTATATCACTATTTATTTGCATCAATCATTAATTGACATACTTTATTTGAAAAATCTACTGGATCATCAATACTAAATCCTTCAATTAATAATGCTTGATCATATAACAATGAAGCATAATCTTTAATTTTATCTTTATCTGACTCAAATACTGATTGTAATGCAGTAAAGATTTGATGATTTGGATTAATTTCTAAAATACGTCCAGCTTTAATATTTTGTCCATCAGGCATTTGATTTAATACTTTTTCCATTTCAAATGAAACACCTTCACCACTTACTAAGCATACTGGATGTGTTTTTAATCTTGATGAAACTTTTACGTCTTGAACTTGATCTTTCAATGCTTCTTTTAATGTTTCTAATAAATCTTTATTATCTTCATTAACTTTTTCTAGTTCTTTCTTTTCTTCTTCTGTATCAATGTCTAAATCACCTTGATTAATATTCTTAAATGATTTTTCTTTGTAGTCTCTTAACATTTGTAAACAGAATTCATCTACATTATCAGTTAAATATAAGATATCAAATCCTTTATCTTTAACCAATTCTACTGTAGGAAGATGATCGATTTTTTCTACAGTTTCTCCACTAGCAAAATATATTTCTTTTTGATCTTCTTTCATGTTATCTACATATTCTTGTAATGTAATCATTTTTTGATTTGTAGCACTATAGAATAATAGTAAATCTTGTAATTTATCTTTTAACATTCCATAGCTATTGTAGATACCAAATTTTAATTGTAATCCAAAGCTTTTAAAGAATTCTTCATATGTTTCTCTTTCATTTTTTAACATTTTTTCTAATTCAGTTTGGATACGTTTTTCTATTTTTTCAGCAATAACTCTTAATTGACGGTCATGTTGTAACATTTCACGAGAGATATTTAATGATAAGTCTTGTGAATCTACTAATCCTTTAACAAATCTAAAGTGTTCTGGAACAAGATCACTTGCTTTATCCATAATAAACACACCACGAGAATATAATTGTAAACCTTTTTCATAATCTTGAGAATAATAATTCATTGGTGGTTTAGAAGGGATAAATAGTAATGAATCATATGAAACTGCTCCTTCAACACTATTATGCATAACTCTTAAAGGATCATTAAAATCATTAAATTTATCTTTATAGAATTCATTATAATCTTCTTGAGTAATTTCTTTTTTAGGTCTTTTCCATAATGGAACCATTGAATTTAATGTTGTATTTTCAATCACTTGTTCATATTCATCACTGTCTTCTTTCTTTTTAGAAGTTGTCATATCCATTCTGATTGGATAATGAACATAGTCTGAATATTTTTTAACTAATCTTTGAATTTCATATTGATCCAAGTATTGATCATAGTTTTCATCTTCAGTGTTTTCTTTCAAGAATAAATTAATTCTTGTTCCATGATGTGGATAATCACATGGTTGGATTGTATATCCATCACTTGTATCTGATTCCCAAATATATGCTTGTTCTTCCCCATATTTTTTAGAAATCACTTCTACCTTATGTGCAACCATAAATGCTGAATAAAAACCAACACCAAATTGACCAATAATGTCAACATCCTCTTGTCCCTTTTCTAATGCTTTTTTAAACTCTAAAGAACCAGAGTTTGCAATTGTACCAAGTAAAGTTTCTAATTCTTCATTATTCATACCAATTCCTTGGTCAATAATTGATAACATTCTTTGATCTTTATTAATAACCAATTGAATAGATAAATCCTCTCTAGACACGCCAATATTTTCAGTTAATGCTCTATAATATAATTTATCAGATGCATCACTTGCATTAGAAATCAATTCTCTTAAAAAGATTTCTTTATGCGTATAAATAGAATTAATCATCAAATCTAATAATCTTTGTGATTCAGCTTTAAACTGTTTCTTTTCTGTCATTTTATCGTCTCCTTTTTCACTAGCACTCTCCACTCAATTGTGCTAATAATATAATATACTTTTGTATTAGCACTGTCAATACGAATGTGCTAAAATCCATTACTTTTTACATAATAATAAATATTATAATAAAAATCAGTAAAAACTTTCTTCAAATTTTCACTGACTATATTTATACTATTTCATTTCAGACATAACTCCTACAAGTTTATGAGGGATATACAACTCTTCCAAATAAGTCATTTCTTCATCTGATAATTTGACATTCAAAGCATTCACCGCACTGTCTATATGATGTTTTTTCGTAGCACCCACAATTGGCGAACATACTTTATTCATCAACCAAGAAAGAGAAATTTCACTCATACTCACTCCTTTTTGATTTGCTAATTCTTCTACACGCTGAATAATCTTTGCATCTTCATTTGCAGTTGCATCATATTTACTTTTTGCATACTGATCTTCTTCTAATCGTTTCGATTTATCATCACGTTTTTTAGCAAGCCTTCCTGAAGCAAGTGCACTATATGGAGTCAGTGCAATATTATGTAAATCACAATATTGTTTCATTTCTCTTTCCTCTTCTCTAAAAATCAGGTTATAGTGTCCTTGAACAGATACAAACGGTTGCCATCCATGTGCTCTTGCAATTTCATTAGCTTTAGCAATTTGCCATGCATAACAATTTGAAATACCAATATATCTAATTTTTCCTTGTTGAATCAACCCATTGAGTACCTCCAAAGTTTCTTCAATAGGTGTTCTATAATCCCATGCATGTAAAATATATAAATCTACATAATCCATCTGTAATCTTTTTAAACTATTATACAAACATGTTTCTATATGCTCCTTTGTTTGAATACCTTGATTGATTTGCTCTTGTGTTCTTCCATGAAACTTCGTTGCAATAATAACATCATTTCTAAAAGCATATTCTTTAATAGCTCTTCCTAAAAATTCTTCACTTGTTCCACCTTGATACGCCATAGCAGTATCAAAAAAATTTATACCACTATCCAATGCATATTTGATAATCTTTTTTGATTCTTCATACGGTAAAGTCCATGAATGCATACCAGCATTAGCTTCACCAAATCCCATACACCCCAAACAAACTCTAGAGACTTTTAAATCACTATTTCCCAATTGAATATATTCCATAATTCCCTCCTATTTTATAACATCTTTCAATTCTCAAATCTGTAATAAGACTCATCTATAACAAAACTCTATACATCACACCATGTATTTTATATTATTCATCACGCACAGTTACACCATGTCTTATCAATAATAACACCTTTATTTTTTACCTCTTAAAACATATTTTTCTCCAGGAGCTAACACCTTAATTCTATCAGGATTAACTACTCTATCAAATAAATCTTCTGGATTTCCATTAAACGGTGTCATTTCAGGCGCATCCACACTTCCCCAATGAATACAAATTAAATCTGCATTTAAATAGGTATTTGCAAGTTGAATAGCGCCATCTAATGTTATATGCCATTCATTATCTGCAAAATCAAATAAAATTACATCTGGTTCTTCCATATTTAAATGTTCTTCTAATAAACGGGAATCTCCCGGTAACCATACAGTTCCATCTACTGTATCAAACCAATAACCACAATAATCTTTTTCTTCCCAATATCTATACTGCCATTTTTTTGAATCGTTTTGCCAATTGTGCAAAGCTCTTGTAAGAGTTATCTTAACATTATTAACACTGAACACATCACCAATATCATGTTGAATTGTAGAATATCCTTCTTTATTCATTACATCTGCTACATAATTCGGTGCATGATACTTCTTACATATATCTTTCAAATGTGTACATGTCAGTCTTGAAAAATGATCATTATCTATATGTGTTATTAATAAAGCATCTAAAGATGGAACATCTTTTGATAAAATAGGGACTTCATATAACAAAGGAATATCAAAACCTTCTAATACTGGATCAATCATAATATTTGTTCCATGACTATTCAGCATGATACTTCCACCACCCATCCAGTAGATACTTGTTTCATCACTATTCTCAAAGCATTTTTTATTCATCATAACTGTTTTTGGAGCTAATGCTTGCCCTTTATGATTTTTCTCTATATACATATATATCACTCTCTTCCATATTTTTATACAACTCTATATTAACACAAAAAATACTTTTCTAACATTTCTTATATCACATGAAATTCCCTCCACTTTTGAGATTTATATCTATAAACAAAGAATACTGATCGAATAAACCAATCAACAATCATTGCTAGAGCAATACCAATCACTCCCATATTCAAATAAATCCCAAAAAATAATGATAAAATCAATCTTCCTAATACAGTAGATGATATCGAAACTATCATTGTATAACGTACATCTCCTGCAGCTCGTAACCCATCTGCTAAAGGCCCAGAAAACGGAAATATAAAAGCATTCGCAAAATTATGCATAGCTACCAATATAATGACAAGTTGTTTAGTTTCAGGTTCTAAAACATAAAAATTCATGAATAATGGTGTTACAATAAAAACAAGCGCATTCCATATAAGTGAAAACACAAATGAAATTTTCATTAGTTTTTTATAATAATACTTTGCCATATCGGGATCATTTGCACCCATACACTTGCCAATCACTGTAATATATACAGGTCCCATGACAGAACCTGCTAATGCAGCTAAAGACCATATACTTTGAGCAACTCCATTAGCGGCAATCTGATATGTTCCAAACAATGCAACTATTGAACTTAGAGCAACCTTAACCAATTGAAATATACCACTTTCAAATCCACTTGGAATCGCAATTCTTAAAATCTTTTTTATAATATCTTTATCAAAAGACTTTAAATATTGTTTATCATAATAAGTTTCCAACTTCTTAGAAAAACACAATATTGTAATCACTACAGCCGAAAACAATCTCGCAAGTAATGAAGGAACAGCTACTCCAGCCACACCTGCATGCAAAACAAAAACCCCTATAATATTTCCAATCGTATTAATAACATTTGCAAGAATAGAAATATACATAGTCACACTTGTTTTTCCCATACTTCGATATATTGATGCTCCTGAATTATAAATGGCCAAAAACGGATATGAAAATGCTGAAATAATCAAGTAAGTTAAACAAGCATCCATAACATCCTTATCCACTCTACCAAACAACAAAGACAGTATATCAACTCTCAACAGCAAAACAATAAGAGCTAGCAAAACTGAAAAAACTGTAGAAAACAACAACAATTGGCTAGATGATTGAATACTTTTTTTACGATTTCCACTACCCAAGTATTGACTCATTACAACTGCTCCCCCTGAAGCTAAAGCTGTAAATAAATAGATAAATATTGTATTAAACATATTAACTAAGGAAACACCAGATACCGCCGCTTCACCTACAAAACTAACAACAAATGTATCAACTATACCTACTAGCATCACTAATAATTGTTCAAAAAACAATGGAACAATCATATTCTTTAAATCCTTATTTGTAAACATTTTTCATCCTCCAGACCCAAGCAAATTTCCTATCACTTCATCTATACTTATATGATATACAAGACACTAAAATATGTCTAATACCTAGTTATCATATATTATCATGCTTATAAAGCATAATATATCAAGAATTTAACGATATTAATGATAACCAAACGATTCTTGCCACCTTTTATTAACCTCTTCTTTTTGTATTCAAGATCATTTGTATAACATATCAATATATAAAATAATCTCTATAATATAGTCAAGTAAAAACCTAGCATATAAATCAAAGTCAATATAAAATTATCACTTTTTATGAACATAATAACATTCATATAGCTATTAGTTTTTCTAATATTTAATGTGATCATTGTCATACTTAATATAATCGTTACAGATATATAAGATATGGAGGAAAGCAAAATTTATAAATAATTAATTGATGATACAATTCATTATTCGTAACTTCTACGTGTCGTTTCTATTGATAAAGTATATATTTAAAATTATTGATTAGCCTTTTCCAAGACACACGAACAATCTTATGAACTCGTTTTCTTTTATTGCTAAAAAAAGGAGCTTCAAATTCATCAAGTAGATGAATGAAGTTCCTTCATTCTTGAGTTTTGCTATCATAGATTCAAAGTTTTTTACATAGCCTAAACTCATAAGCTTCCTTTTAATGACGTTTACTAATCTTACGTTTTGTTACATATAACACAACAATAAGACTTGCTACTGCCATACATGCATAAACTAATATATTCGTAGTATCCCCTGTTTGTGTTTGTGATGATGGATTTTGAACACTATCAACACCAGTATCTTGAATAGTATTATCTTTCGAATCATCTGTGATATCTACAGATGGTTTTTGATGATCTTGAGATGTCTCTTTATCATTTTCTTGATCATCTGATGGTTTTGATTCTGGTGTTGATGGCTTCTCCAACGTATCTCCCCATTCAATACTTGCTTCTTGAGATTGTAAAATATCTTTAGAGTAAGTAGATGATACATATTCTAAACTATCTTTAACTAAAGAAATATCAATTTTTGTATCTTTGGATACCTTCAAATCAATTGTACCAAGCTTCACTTGTTTATTCGCAAATAGATTATCTTGACCTGAAATATATATTGTCAATAAGCCACTGTCATATCTATATTCTTTCACCACACTTTTGATACTTTGATCAAAATGAAATTGAACATCTTCTTTTTTTATGTCTCCATTTTGCGCTTTGATTTGAAATGATGCTTTCATAGTCAAAGCCTCTATATTTGTATCTTTAACATTTAATGTGACTAAAATTTGATCATCTTGAGATGCAAAAGCAATAGAGTTTTCTAAAGCTTTTGCAGGAGTCATGACCAGCATAGATAAGACAACCACACTTGTTATAAATGATATGATTGTTTTTTTCATGTGCCCTCCTATTTTTCAAATGATATTGATGGTAAGTTTTTTGAAACGTCAACAAAAATTGTATCACTTACCAAACGTTGACCTTCATTTGTTTGTGCATTATCAACACGATATAATTCTGCTCTTACCTTTGATGGAAGGTTTTTAGCATATTCTGGCGAAATCCAATAAATCCAAGTACCCTCAGATGTTTCACCTAATAATCCATCTCCTGGATCTGGTGCAAGAATAATAGATTCTGCATTTATACTTCCTTCATCATCAAGGCCACCAACAATTTTCCCATTTTCATCATATAATACAACAACATTATACGCTGGGTTCCCTTTATATTCACCAGTAAAGACTATAGAACCAGCTGGTATTTTTGCACTAGTACTTGTTTCATAAACATAGTCATGAGCCAACTTTCCAATAGCTGGTGTCTCATTATCATTCATTAATTCAACATTGTCACCTGATGGTCCTAAAATATCAAACTCAAGTATAGAAATATCTTTATTCTTTTGATTTAATGCAGTGATTCTTATGTATCTTGCATTATAAGCCTGATTCCATTTTCCTTCACCATTATCACCAGCAAAATATATTGTTTCTTGATTATTTTTTAAATCAAATGTACCCATTCTTACTGTTGAATAGTTTTTATTATCTACACTGACTTCAATTTTGTAATCTTTGATCGGTGAGGTCTTTGCATAATAACGTAATGCACTGATATCTAGATTTTGTTTTAAATCAATTGTAATTGTTGGATCACTTTCAGCTTTTCCAACATATTCTTTTTCTTTTTGGTTATCTAATACCATGTCAATTGCATGTATTTTTACTGTTTCACAAGGCATATTTTCGTTTGATTCATGATTTTGGTCTAATGAAGATATCATGTTTGTCGATACTGTCATTTGAGTCTTATCTTGGTTTCCATCACTGTAGATTTTATGAGTATGTGTGTTATATACACTTGAACGATGTGTATCTTTACCAACTGCATAAACTTCATAGCTAATCGCACGACTTCCAATATTAACAGAATCTGTAAATGTATTCGTCGTTGTAAAACCAACAACTTCTTTTTGAGTTTGTCCTTGAATTGTTGTGACACGAACAACTTCATACCCTAAGATATCTTGATCATATAAAGAGTTTGTTTGCATTGTCAATGTGACATTAGAATTATCAACCATCACATCAACGCTAGAAACAACTTTTTTATCTTTAAATGATGTCGTTAATTTTTCAATAACTGCTGATTGTGCATCATCATTGATATAATAAATAGCTCTTGTTTCTTTTTCAAATTGTCCCATAAACTCACTTGTCTCTTGATTTGGAACATATCCCCAGCGTGTAAAGAATTCTGTTAAATCTTTTTTTGCAGCTGCCGAAACAAGTCTCATTAAATTTTGATCCGTACCAGCATTTAATGTTAATTCTACTTTTCCTTTAAATGACGAAGGATTTCTTGCATAACTATCAACTCTAGCAAATAATAGATTTTCAGTTATTTCCTGATAATTTTTATAAGTTTTTTGTGCATATGCATTATCATACGCTAAATGTAATTGCCAATACATAGCAAGTGATGTAAATACATCAGATGAATGTCCAACTGCACCAGATGTAACTTTATCATAAATTGCATCATAACTAAATCTTACTCCACTATTTGTTCCATTGGCAGTTGCTAATAATGAGAAATAATTATTTGTAACTTCAGCAATTGTATAATCACTTTGATTCAATTGATGCCCAATTTCATGAGCAATTCCCCAGCCAAAATATTGACCTTGAGTTATCTTTCCAGAATCATCAACTTGAACTTTTTCGCTTAAAATCAAGCTTCTTGTTTGATCCCATTCAATACCGACATGATTTCCTGCAGCATACATAAATGCTCCAGAGAACATTTTCATATATCTAATATTTAAATGTTGTGAAGGTAATCTGTTTTGTTTTTTCACTTCTTCACTTGTACCTTCAGCAAAGTCATTTGTTAAACCTTTATTTTGATAGAATATTTTTAACATACTTTCCATAGAAGAAATCGTATTTTCCAGATGAGTCTCTGGATTATTTCCTAAACCAGCCAAAACTTGTGTTGCTGGTAACGAGAACATCATTCCATCAAATAGTATATCAGTTGTATTATAAATACATGTTTTTTCATCATAACCGTTTAATGTAAAGAATAGGAATTTTGTTGCATGATCTTCGTCATGTTCTTTTTGTAATGTACTAACATATTCTGTTAATTCATTAATATATATGTTTATTAATTCTCTACGTTTTGTAGCATCATTAATTCCATGTAAATTTAAAACTGGAATTTTATGTCCACCACTCACTCTTAATGCATAATCATCAGCTTTATTACTTCCTGTATACTGAACATAAAGAGCTCCACCTTTTTCAACATTTGTAGATGTTAATTCAGGGATTTGGATTTCATTACGTCCAATTTTCAATGTTGCTATTTCCTTACTTAATTGACTTGACTCAGCATGTTGTTGAGTTGCAATGATTTTTAATTGTGTATTAGTTCCACTCTTTGCACCATCTTTCCCAACATAAATAACGAGTTTTTCGCCAGCTTTTGCTGAGATACCTAATGGTTGCCATCCATTCAATCCACCTGTTTTTAATTGTGAATCATATGAAGCACTTATATCACTACTTACATGATAAATATCATCTAAGCTTGTTTGATCATCAAACAACACTTTTGCTTCATTTAATTCTTTTTGTAAAATATCTCTGTCTGGATGATAATCACCATTAACTTTTGTATCTAAACGTTTCTGTAGATTTTCAAAATCTGATTCTTGAATATCACTTCTAATAGATAAATGCAA